>JAVBYL010000118.1 GCA_030824035.1 Humidesulfovibrio sp. | reverse complement strand
GAATCGGCCCGGCAAATAATCGGCGCGGAAACGTCGCGGGAATGCATTTGAATCCGCAAGAAAAGTGGTGTAAAGACCCCAATAGAACATTGCGCCAATAATCAATGGCCATAAAACCAGGAGACAATATGAGCACCATCGTTGCTGTATGGGCCCGCGAAATTCTTGATTCCCGTGGCAATCCCACGGTGGAAGTCGAAGTCACCTACGAGTCCGGCGCCTCCGGCCGCGCTGCCGTGCCCTCCGGCGCCAGCACCGGCACCCGCGAGGCCCTGGAGCTGCGCGACGGCGACATGAAACGCTTCGGCGGCAAGGGCGTGACCCAGGCCGTGAACAACATCCGCGAGGAGATCGCCAACGCCATCGTCGGCATGGACGGCCTGCGCCAGGTTGCCCTGGACAACGCCATGATCGACCTGGACGGCACCGAGAACAAGGGCCGCCTGGGCGCCAACGCCATCCTGGGCGTCTCCATGGCCAACGCCCGCGCCGCCTCCAACTTCCTGGGCCTGCCGCTGTACCAGTACCTGGGCGGCGTCAACGCCAAGCTGCTGCCCGTGCCCATGATGAACATCATCAACGGCGGCGCCCACGCCCCCAACAACCTGGACATCCAGGAGTTCATGATCATGCCCCTGGGCGCGGAGACCTTTGCCGATGCCCTGCGCATGGGCACGGAGACCTTCCACCAGCTCAAGAGCATCCTCGCCAAGGACGGCCACGTGACCAGCGTGGGCGACGAGGGCGGCTTCGCCCCCAACCTGAAGAGCCACGCCGAGGCCCTGGAGTACATCATCCGCGCCATCGAGGCCGCGGGCTACAACCCCGGCTACGAGATCGCCCTGGCCATGGACGCCGCCGCCAGCGAGTTTTACGACAAGGGCAAGTACAACCTGAAGGGCGAGGGCAAAATGCTCTCCAGCGCCGAGATCGTCGACTACTACGGCGACCTCGTGTCGCGCTTCCCCATCGTCAGCATCGAGGACGGCATGGCCGAGGGCGACTGGGAGGGTTGGATCACCCTTTCCGACCGCCTGGGCAACGACATCCAGATCGTGGGCGACGACGTGTTCGTGACCAACCCGGACCTGCTGGCCGAGGGCATTGAGCGCGGCGTGGGCAACTCCATCCTCATCAAGCTCAACCAGATCGGCACCGTCACCGAGACCCTGGACACCATCGAGATGGCCAAGCAGGCCGCCTACACCACGGTCATTTCCCACCGCTCCGGCGAAACCGAGGACGCCTTCATCTCCGATCTGGCCGTGGGCGTTAACGCCGGGCAGATCAAGACCGGCTCCCTGTGCCGCAGCGACCGGCTGGCCAAGTACAACCAGCTCCTGCGCATCGAGGAAGACCTGGAAGACGAGGCCATCTACTACGGCCCCATCCTGGGCGAAAGCTGGTTTGCCGAGGACCACGAGGAAGAGGAATAGGCCCAGGCCGACTCCTTCCCCGCAGGCATGACAACGAGCCCCGCTCCTCCTTCAAGAGGGGCGGGCCTTTTTTGCGTCCCCCCTTGCCAACCCCGGCCCCCGCGCCGTATCTCCCTGCCATGAACCTCCGCACCAACCTTCTGGTTATTCCCTTCGCGCTGGCCCTGCTGCTTTTCCCCGCCCTCGCCCTGTGCGCCGCCCCAGGGCAAACCGGCACGGAACGCCCGGACCTCGCCCGGTTGTTCGAGGCGCGCGGGGTGGAGGGCTGCTTTGTGGCGCGCACGCCGGAGGGCATCGTCCGCGTGAACGCGGCCCGCGCGGCCCAGCGCTACAGGCCCGCCTCCACCTTCAAGATTCTGAACGCCCTGGTGGCCCTGGAGAGCGGCGTGGCCCTGGACACCGGCAAGGTGCTGCTGTGGGACGGGGTGAAGCGCGAGGTGCCGCTGTGGAACAGCGACCTGAGCATGAACGAGGCGTTCCGGTCCTCCGCGGTGTGGTATTTTGTGGAGATAGGCAAGCAGAACGGGCGCGAGCGCCTGGGCAAGGCCATGCGCGAGGTGGGCTACGGCAACGCGGACGCCAGCGGCAGCGACCAGTTCTGGCTTGATGGGCCGCTACGCATCAGCGCGGACGAGCAGGCGCTGTTCATGGAGCGCCTTGTGCGCGGCGAGGTGCCCTTTGTGGCCCGGCACAGGGCCATGGTGGCGCGCATGATGCTGCTGGAGGAGGGGGCAGGCCCGAAGGGAACCGCGACGCCGGGCGAAGGGCCGCACGAGGCCGGGCGCTCCGGCGAGCGCTGGGCGCTGTACGCCAAAACCGGCATGGCGCGCCTGGGCGGCGGACCGGGCGAGGCGGAGGAGAATTTCGTCGATATGCCTGTGGGCTGGCTGGTGGGCTGGGTGGAGCGCTATCCCGAAGGCGGAAGCCGCGCCAATGGAGTGGAGAAGGGCGGCGTGGAGAAAAACGGCGCGGAAAAAGCCAGCTCCGGCGCGCCGGTGCGCATCCCCTTCGCCCTGAACATCAGCCCGGCGGCGGCCCAGAACAAGACGGCCCACCCTGGCGCAGCCCCGGCCCCCTTTGGCCCGGCGCGCATGGAAATTGCCAAGGACCTGCTGCGCGAGCTGGGCGTTCTGCCGCCCAAGTAACGACTTTGCGAATGGGCTGGCGAAGGGGCCTGCAAACGAGAAAGGCCCCGTTGCGGAGCCTTTGTTCGTGTGTCTTCCGTGGGGCGGCGGCTAGCCGGCAGCGCCCTGGCGCTCGGCGATGAGCTCGAAGGCGCGCCTAGTCAGTTCGGTGATGTTGGGCTTGCTGATCTGTTCATCCGCGCCAACGCTGTCGCCCTTGTGGCGCAGCCGCTCGGTGATGAGCGAGGAGAACAGGATGACGGGCAGCTCCTTGAGCACCGGGTCGTCCTTCACGCGCTTGGTCAGGTTGTGTCCGTCCATCACCGGCATCTCGATGTCCGAGACGAGGATGTCCACCAGGTCGGTGAGGGGGTGGTTCTCCGTGGCGGCCTGCTGCTTGAGCGCCACCAGGGCCTCCCAGGCCTCCTGTCCATTGACGGTCTGGGTGACCTCGAACCCGGCCTTCTCCATCATGCTGCCTATCATGCGGCGGATGGAGGTGGAGTCGTCGGCGATGAGAGCCTTGTAGTGCTCCTTCTTGTGCGGGCGGCTGACCTCGATCTCCTCCAGGGCGTGCTCCTCGATCTTCATGGCCAGGCCGGGGTTCAGGTCGGCCAGGATCTTCTCCATGTCCAGGATGAGCAGGATGCGGTCGTCGAAGCGCACCACACCGGTGACGCTGTTGCCGGAGTAATCGTTGAGGTGCGTGCCCGGGGGCTCCACCTGGGTCCAGCTGAGCCTGTGGATGCGCGTGACGCCGGAGACCATGAAGGCGGAGATGACGCGGTTGAACTCGCTGACGATGACCTTGGTGTCCTCCAGCGGCGTGGTCATGCGCTGTTTGCCCAGCCACAGGGCCAAATCCACCAGGGGGATGATGCGCGAACGCAGGTTGAAGGCGCCCAAAACCGAGGGGTGGGGGATCTCGGGTAGTTGGGTCACCACGGGCATGCGGATGATTTCCAGCACCTTGGCGACGTTGACTCCATAGAAGCCTCGATAGACCTCGCCGGTGGCCTCGTCTTTTTCGTCGATGTAGAACTCGACGAGCTCCAGTTCGTTTGTGCCGGATTCGAGCAAAATGTTCGTTTGGCTCATATTCCACCCCGGGTTTTTGCTATAGCTGAGGACGCCATTCGAATAGATTTCTACCCCACTTTGCGGGCCATGTAAACAACAGAGAAAAATTCTCACATTTCTCTGGAGTCCGGGCGTTTTCTCATTGACAGCACCGCTCCGGGGCATCTAGATTTCAATGGTCAAGCCGATAGACACACCTGATTGATTTCTGATGTAAACGCTGTTGGTGCCGGGACGTTGGGTATGCGCTCCCGCGCAGTCCTTCTTCCGGTTCGCCTGCAGAGCACGAGGTCCACAACGTGAATTTGAAGGAGCGGCTCTCCTCCACGGACAACCTGTTGCGCGCCATTCGTGGCGGCGGCAAGGACGAGCAGCGCCCTTCGACTTCCACCCCGCCCTCTCCGGTGGCCGGGAGCGCCCCGCAGGGCGCGCAAAGCCTTCTGCGCACCCCCGTTTCCGTGCTTCTTAAAAAAGCCTGGGGCAGGCCGCTGAGCCTGGCCCCCCGCGCCAAGGCCCTGGCCTGCGGCGTGTCCCTGAGCCTGGGGCATGTCACCATCAGCCTGGTGCGCCGCTCCGATGCCTCGGTACAGGCCACCGGGCGCTATGCCTACGGCCCGGAGCAGCACCCCGGCCAGCCCGGCGCTGCGGATTTCTTGCGCTCGTGCCTGGAGCGCACGCTGGGCCCAGGCCAAAGCGCCGAGTACTGGGCGGTGCTGCGCTCCTCCGACGTGGACCTGAACGTGCTCTCCGTCCCCAAGCTTTCCGGCGACAAGCTCGACGCGGCGGTGTTCTGGTCGCTGCAGAAGGAGAAGAAGTTCGCCGAAGCCGAATACGCCCTGGACTATCTCGTCCTGGGCCCGGCCAAGGATACGGCGGAGTCTCGCCTGGACGTGCTTACCTGCCTGGCGCGCAAGGCCGATGTGGACGCCCTGGCCTCGCTGTTCCGCGAGGCCGGAGTCGCGCTCACGGGCATCACCGTGGTTCCGGCCGCGCTGCTGAACCTGTATCGCCGCCCGGAGGTGCTGGGCTCCCACGGCGTTGTGGCCAACCTCCACGTGGAGTCGGACTACTCGGCCATCGGCCTGTATTCCCCGGGCAGGCTCCTGTTCAGCCGGTTCATCCGCTCCGGCGCGGGCAGCATGACCGACGACCTTGTGGAACATTTCCGGTCCTTGTCGCGGCCTGTTCCGGCGGAGATCCACGACATCGACCTGGAATTGCCCCTGCCGGGCGCGGAGCCGGAGCAGGGCGGATACGCGTCTGACGCGGCGCTTCCCGGCGCTTCCCTTGATTCTTTTCCCGGTTCTTCCCTTGGCGCGGCCAGCGTGCCCCAGCCCCTGGACCCGCCCGCCGCCCAGGCCCTGCTCCAACATGCGCTCCTGGGCGGCCCGGAGCCCGAAGGCTTGGCCCCGGACCAGCGCCTTTCCCCCAGCGAGGTGATGCGCATCATCAGCCCCGCCATTGAGCGCATGGCCCGCCAGGTGGAACGCACCCTGGAGTACTTTTCCTCCACGCAAAGCCAGCCCTGCGAGGCCCTGCACTTCAGCGGCGAAATCTTCGGCTCCTCCGATGTGCTGAACGCCCTGGCCCTTCAGCTGGGCTACCCGCCAGCGGCCTTCGACGCCCCGGCCATTTTGCGCACGCCCGAGGGCAAGGTTCCCCCCGGCCGCCGCATGACCCTGGCCCCGTCCATCGCCGCGGCGCTCTCCTCGCCAGACCGTGGCATCAACCTGGTGCGCAACTACAAGCGCCGCACGGCCCACGACCTCAAGCAGCGCGTGAACCGGCTGATCTTGCTGGGCGTGGCCGTGGCCATGCTGTTTCTCGGCGCGGCGGGTTTCTGGTTCGAGCAGGGCGCCAAGGCCAAGCGCGCGGAACTGGTCCAGGCCCAGGCCCTGCTTGCGGCCCTTGGCCCCACCATCGGCGACGACCAGCTTGCCGCCGCGCTGCAAAACTTCACCTCCCGCAAGGAGGCCCTGCGCCGCGCCTCCGGCCGCCTCGCCGGTCCGGCCGCCCTGGCCGAGCTGGCCCGCCGCACGCCGGAGCGCGTGAAGCTCATGAGCCTTTCCGTGGACACCCTGGCCGCAACTGTCCCATCCCCGAACGCCTCAGCCGCCCCGGCCCCTTCCGCCGCAAACGCGACGGCCAAGCCAGGCAAGTCCGGGGGCGCTCCCCCCCCCGCTGCGGCGCAACAGGCCGCGGGCCTTGTGGTGCTGGAAGGGGTGGTGCTGGGCAACAAGGCCGATTTCGACGCCATCCTGGCGCAGTTCATGATGGAGCTGCAGTCCTCGCCGCTGTTCGCCAGCCCGGAGCTGCGGCACAGCAGCCTGCGCGAGCTGCCCGATGAAGGTCCGGTGCTCTTTTTCGTCATCCACGCGGGGGTGAGGTGATGTCCCTGAAGCTGGACATGAACCTGAAGCTCGACATCACCCCCGAGCTGCGCCAGATGGCCCTGCGCATGGTGTTGGGCACCTTGCTGCTTGGCGGCGTGGTGTACCTGGCCGTGGGCATGCCCATGCTGGAGGCCCGCCGCCTGACCCAGGAGATAGCCCAAACCCGCCAGCGCGCCGAGCGCCAAAAGCTGCTCATGCCCTCCTGGGCGCTCATTTCCCAGTTTTCGGAAAACGCCACCCTGGCCGCGCTGCTGCCCCCGGCCCCGCAGCCCGTGCCCCGCACCAGCGTGTACACCATGCCGGAACAGCTTTCCCAAACCGCGCGGGCCCTTGGCGTGGAGCCCCTTGAGGTGAACCTGAACCCGGCCTCCCTGGCGCAGGACCCCGGCACCATCCAGCTCACGGGCATCTTCTCCGGCCAGCTGGAGGGGATGCGCGGCTTCCTCTCCGTGGTCGCGGGCATGCCCAGCCTGTCCGCCCTGGACAAAATGGAGCTGCGCGCCGTTGACGGGCATTTGGAACTTTTTTTACAACTGCGCCTGGCGCTGACCAACTGAGCGCGGCATGCAGAAACGGCAAAGAATACTGTTGGGCCTCATGGGGCTGACCATTGCGGTGGCGCTGGCCATGCAGGTAACCGGTCCTTCCGTGCCGGAGAAGCCAGCCCCCGGCTCCGCTGGCTCTCCAGGTACCCCGGGCCTGCCTGGCCTGCCCGGTACGCCGGACAACCTCCAACAATTGCTGGAACAAGTGCGCGCCTCCACCGGCGATTTGTACAAGCTTGGCCTCATGGCCGACAACTCGACCCAGAACCCCTTTTATGAGGGCCGAGGCGTGCTGGCCATGGAAGAAGACGGCGGCCTTGGCGCCCCGGGCGAGGCCGAGTTCGTGTACAGCGGCTACATCCAGGCCGGGAAAAAGGCGTTTGCCGTCATCGACGGCATAGAGTACGCCAAGGGAGACCAGCTGGCGGACAGCGTGTACAAGGTCGACAGCATCGAGAAGGACGCCGTGGTGCTTGAGCGCACGGACGGAACAACTGGCCGCAAGCTCACCCGCCGCATTCCGCTTGTGGAGGATGTGACGGATACAATACGCATTCGCGTGGTGAAAAGGCGATGAATATGACCTGCCAACGCATCCATACGGTTTTGGCCGCAGCCCTGCTGCTGCTCTTGTGCGCCTGCGCCAAACCGGCCACGCCGCCGGAACCCAACGCCGCCGAGGCGATGGAGAGCTGGAAGGAGATGGCGAAGCAGTCCCAGGGGCACTCCCCCAGGGGCCAAATCCCGGTCACGGAGCCCAGCACCGTGGTGGACCGGCCCAGCCTGTTCAACAAGGCCAAGCTCGACGCCCAGCGCCCCCTGCCCAACACCAAGATCAGCCTGCGCATGCACAACGCCGAAGTTGTGGCCGTCATCCAGGCCCTGGCGCGCGCCGCGGGCCAAAGCATCGTTGTCAGCCCGGGCGTTGCCGGCACGCTCAACGTCAACATTGTGGAGCGCCCCTGGGACGAGGTGTTCCGGGGCATCCTGGCGGCCAACAAGCTCACCTATTCCTTCGATGGCAACACCATCCGCGTCATGGCCAGCGCCGACCTCCAGGGCGAGGTGGATTTGGCGGGCATCAAGCGCAAGGCCCAGGCCGAGCAGATGGCCATGCTGAAAGAAGAACCGCTGGTCACCAGCATCGCCTCGGTGCGCTTCTCCGACGCCAAGAACCTGCAGAAGACCATCGAAAAGAGTCTGTCCAAGGACAAGGACGGCAAGGTCATCGGCGCCGTGGACGTGGACGAGCACACCAACTCGCTCATCATCCAGGCCATCGAGGCCGACAGCCTGAAGATCGAGCGCGTGCTGGCCAAGCTGGACGCGCCGCGTTCCCAGATCAAGCTCAAGGCGCACATTGTGGAAACCACCAAGGAGGTGGCGCGCGACCTGGGCATTCTTTGGGGCGGCAACTACGCGGGCAGCGTGCGCAGCGGCAACAAGCTGGGTCTCTCCGGCGGCAGCTCCCTCGACGGCACCACCTCCACCTCGGTGCTGGGCTTTGGCGCCACCGGCACGCCCCTGGGGGTGAACCTGCCCGCCGCCACGGTTACGGGCACGGGCACGGGCGCGGCCCTGGGCATGACCTTCGGCAAGATCGGCGGCAATGTTCTGGAGGCCCAGCTGCAAGCCCTGGCCAAGGACAACAAGCTCAACATCATCTCCAGCCCGTCCATCGCCACCATGGACAACCAGAAGGCCTACACCGAGTCGGGCGAGCGCGTGCCGTACCAGTCCGTCACCGGCACGGGCACCAGCGCCACCACCAGCGTGCAGTTCCAGGACGCGGTGCTCCGGCTGGAAATCACCCCGCACATCATCGACGACAACTTCATCAAGCTCCAGGTGCTCATCCAGAAGGACGAGGTGGACAACTCCCGCGCGGTGTCCGGCAACCCGTACATCGTCAAGAAGAAGACCGAGACCACCCTCATCGCCCGCAATGGCGAGACCGTGGTCATCTCCGGCCTGAGCAAGATGCGCAACGAGCTGAACACCTCCGGCATACCGGGCGTGAAGGACGTGCCGGGCCTGGGCTGGCTGGCCAAGAGCGAGTTCAAGAAGGACACCAAGGACGAGTTCATGATCTTCATCACCCCCACGGTGCTGGCCGACTGGCGCGCCGGGGAGGTGCAGCGCAGCTTCGAGGAAATCGACCGCGAGCAGACCGCCAAGCGTGAGGCGAAGCGCATGCAGGAAGAAGGCGGCACACCCGCCGCCCAACCGGAAGGAGGGAGCAGATGAACCCGTACGCGTCCCTTTCCGTTGATTGCGAGCCCTTTTCCAACACCCCGGACCCCGCTTTCCTGGCCAGCACCAACCAGCACGCCACCTGCCTGCAGGAGCTGGAGATCTCCCTCCGGCTCCGGCGCGGGTTGTGCGTCGTCACCGGCGACATTGGCACCGGCAAGACCACCCTGTGCCGCAGCCTGGTGCGCGCCCTGTCCGGCGATGCCGACATCGACCTGCACCTGATGCTGGACCCCCAGTGCGACTCCACGGAGGAGTTCCTGCGCGTGCTGCTCGCCAGCCTGACCAAGGCGGAGCAGGGCGTTCACTCCGGCCAGGAGCAGGGCGAAGGCAACGAGCCGGGCTTGGGCCCCTGGCAGCTCAAGGAGGCCATCAAGCAGCAGCTGTTCCGCCTGGGCGAGGAGCAGAAGCGCCTCGTGGTGCTCATCATCGACGAAGGGCAGAAGCTTTCCCCGGAAAACCTGGAGACCCTGCGCGAACTGCTTAATTACGAGACCAACGCCTGCAAGCTGCTGCAGATAGCCATTTTTGCCCAAAGCGAGCTGGAGCCGGTGCTGGCCGCCATGCCCAACCTGGCCGACCGCATCAACCTGCGGCGCAAGCTGCTGCCCCTGGGCCTGGGCGAGACGGCCGCCCTGATTCGCCACCGCGTGGCCGTGGCCACCGCCGAGGGCCAGCCGCCCCTGAAGCTTTTCCGTCCCCTGGCCGTGCTGGCCGTGCACCGCATCTCCGGCGGCTCGCCCAGGAAGATCGTCCGGCTGTGCCACAAGGCCATGTTGGAAACGGTGCTGCGCGGCAAAACCCGCATCGGCCTGCGCGAGGTGCTGGCCGCGCGCCAAACCGGCGACAGCCTGGGCTTCCGCTCTCGGCTTGCGCGGGCCTCCTTCGGCTTTGCGGCCACCTGCGCCCTGGTGCTGGCCCTGTGGCTTTCCCTGGGCGGCGGCGGTCCCGTGCTGCAGGCTGGCGGCCAGGCCGCAGGCGTCGGCGCCCAGAGTGCTGGGCATAACGCCGGGTATAACGGCGATTCGTCCGCCCTGGACGCCGGGCCCACCCTGCGGCCGGAGGCCGGTGTGACCCGCGCCCTGCCCCGGGGCGTGAGCTTGCTGCCCGCCACGGACGAGGGCCGCCCCGGCGCGGCCATCCCGGGCCTGACCTTGGCCCCGGAAAGCACCGGCCCGGCCTTGCGCGGCAAGGTCCAAGGTGTTCCCTTGGGCGATGCGCCCGCCTCCGGGCCGAGCCTTGCCCCGGGTGCGCCGTCCACTTTATTGCAGCCTTCG
>JAVBYL010000106.1 GCA_030824035.1 Humidesulfovibrio sp. | reverse complement strand
CCGCTCGCGGCGGATCTTCTTCAGGTTGCCTTCCTTGAAGATGCCGCCCTGGGTGGGATCGGGGGGGGCGTCCTTGGGGCTCACGCGGCCCACCCGGCAGCCGGAGCGCGTGCCCCAGATGGACTGGAAGTCGATGTCGCCCAGGTCGCCCTCGAAGCCGGTTTGGGTGAGGGTGTGCTGCAGGGCCTGGAACTGCTCTATCTTGATCTTCTCGCCGATGACGGAGAACAGCAGCGCCTCGCCGATGTTCAGCAGCGAGTCGCCGATGCGCTCCAGGTAGCGGAAGATGAAGATGGCCGTGACGAGGTTCTCCACCTCGCGCCCCACGCGCATCTCGGCCATGATGGTGTCGAAGTTGTCCTTGTACAGCCGGTCCAGCTCGAACTCCGCCCGGCAGATGCCCAGGGCGCCGCCCACCTCCGCCCGGGAGCGTACCTCTAGGATGCGCGAAAGGCTCTCCTGGATGATGTCGAACAGCGGGGCCGGGTCGTAGCGCTCGATGACCGTGTGGTCGCGCAGGTAGCGCATCTGTCCGGCGATGTTCACGCAGTAGTCGGCAATGCGCTCCAGGTTGCCGCAGATGATCTGCAGGCCCCGGATGCGGTCGATGTCGCGCTTGGACAGGCCGCGCCCGGTGTGGATCTTGGCGTAGCACTTGTCTTCCACGATGTTCTTGAGGTTGTCGATGTAGTCGTCGCGCGAGACGATCTTGTCGTACCCCTCGTGGCTGGGGGCGGAAACAAAGGCCCGGGTGCCGCTGACGAGGCTTGTGACCTCCAGCACCAGGAAACGGAAATTCTCCTCCAGTCCCTCCAGGGCTATCATGCTACTCGGCCTTTATGGAAAGGGTGTGGTCCAGGGCGGGCTTGTCCTCCTCCGGGCAGGTCCAGGAGATGGTGAGCGACAGGCGGCCCGCGCCGCCGCGCTTGCGCGCCTTCACGGTGAAGGTGAGCAGCTCCGCTGGCTGGAGCACGAACTCCTCCTTGCCCGCGGCCACCACCAGGTGGCCCTTGTCCAGGCCTTCCATCACCGCCTCCAGGTACTTGCGCACGCTGCCTGCGTCCTGCATGGACTCGAACACGAATTTCTGGTCGTATCCCACGTCGTTCTCCCTTTGGTCCCAGGCTAGGCGTCCAGGCGCGCCGTGTATTCCTCAATGACGCGCACCCGGTCCATGTCCGCCACGATGAGCTTTTTGCCGATGGCCAAGTCGTCCCAGGCCGGCTGCAGGCCTATCTCCCTGCGGGCCTTGCCCGGCTCGGAGCAGGAGGCGGGCAGGGTCTTCTCGCCCATGTGCGTGTCGTCGCCCATGAACACCAGCTGCCTGCGGTCGTTCCAGCCCTTGCGGTTCTTGCGCGCCAGGGTGTCGATGAGAAACTCCGTGTAGCGCTGCGACTGCGGGTTCCACACCTCGTAGCCGTCCACGTCGTAGTCGGCCATGAGGATGGGCCAGAACTGCTCCGGGTGGGGGATGACCACCCCGCCGCCCAGGGAGCGGGTTTCCTCCACAAACTCCGTGGTGCGGTAAAAATACGTCAGGGGGAAGTGCTGCTTCACCACCGCCTTCACCGCCTTGAGGAACACCTGCACCCGGGTGGTGATGACCGGGCCCAGCACGGGCCGCAGGCCGTCCACAAAGTTGCGCACCAGCTTGTTCTTCAGGCTGTCCTGGGCCAGGTCTCCGGCGTGCTTGTCCAGCAGCAGGGAAAGCTTTTGGCAAATGGCCCGGGCCAGCGCCACCAGGTCCTCGTCGGCTCCGGTCTCCTTCACCGCGGCGGCCAGCTTGGCCTCGTCGGGCAGGGTCACACAGCGCAGGTAATCAAAGAGCTGGCTGGAGCGGTAGGCGTGGGTGTGGGCCAGCATGCTGCGCAGCACCGTGGCGTTTTTCAGCCGCTCCGTGCGGAAGTGCAGCAACAGCTGAACCTTTTGGTTGAACCCGCGTGAGTAGCAGTCCACCTCCACCCCGGTATACGGCCCGTATTCCATGAGCTCGTTGTGCTGGGTGGGGATGATGAGCGAGGTGCGCATGGCCGGGTAGCTGGCCTCGATGCGCTGCTTGATGAGCGGCATGGGCACGAATTCCGGGTGCCAGTGCACGGCCAGCACGGAGGTTTGCTGCGGCTGGACCACGGCCGGAGTGCTGATGCGCGCGCAGGCCGCCGTGTCCAGGATGGTGGAGGTGATGGAGGCGAAGAGGGCCTCGTCGGCCTCGGTTATGCCGCCACCAATGGCGGCCAGGAGGTCTTCCAACGAGGCGTGGGAACAACCGCCGCCGGGGGCTTGGACATTGCGCATGGTGTGCTCCCTCCGCTACTTGAACTGGGCGTGGCAGGCGCTTTTGCGCCGGTTCAAACGGGCCAGGACCTCGGCCAGGGCAGCCGGGTCGCGCTTCTGCGCGGCGGCGCGCAGGGCCAGGGCATCCTCAAGAAATATGGCGTTGGCGCGCTTCAGTTCGGCGTCTTCGCCCTGGCCCGCATGTGCCTGGCCGGAGTGGGCCAGGCCGGAGTGGGCCAAGGCGGAGTGGGCCTGGGTGGAGAGGGCGGCCATGATCTCCGCGCGGCTGAGGAACGAGTCCACCACCTCGCTAGGCGGTATGCTCCCGTCGCCCACGGCGCGCTCCAGAACCTTGAAGTCCGCCTGCAGGCCCTTTTTGAGCTGGCGGTACTTCTCCTTGCGGGCCTCATCCTTGCCTGTGGCTTTGGCCGGAGCCGTTGCGGCAACCTGCGCAGGCGGCGCAGCCAGCGCCTTGCCGGAGCTGGGCACCAGCACTTCCCCGGCGCGCTTGGCCTTGAGCTTCAGGGTGAGTCTTTGGCCTTGGCGTTGTCCTTCGCCCTGGCCTTGTCCTTCGCCCTGGCCATGCAGCTCCGCCACCAGCACCAGCTTGCGCAGCTCGCTGGCGGGCAGCCCGGCCAGAACATCCGCATAGTCGCCGCCATCGCGCCCTTCCAGCACATCGGCCAGGGCGCGCAGAACATCGGGCAGCGCTGCCGCCGCCAGGGTCTTATCCCGCTTCCACGCGTGCGCACCCATGTTCACCTCCAAAAGGGCCTTTGCGGGCCCTATGCCCCGGCATGCTACGGGATTCCCCCGGCCCTGGCAATCGCGCCCGGGCCAGCCAAAGAGCCCAAACCGGAGAGGCTAGCGCCGCTCCAGCCGCTTGATCTCGGCCAGGGCCAGCTCCACCAGCCGCTCCAGGGGCGCGTCCGCCTGCAGGGTGATGCGCGCCAAGCCCTCGTACAGCGGGGCGCGCTCGGCCAGCACCTGCCGCACCTCGTCGGCTATGCTCTGGCCCGTCAGGCTGGGACGCTGGGCGTTTTCCGGGTTGCGCAGCAGGCGCTCGGCCAGCACCTCCGCCGGGGCCTGCAAGTACAGCACAATGCCCTTCTCCAGCACCTCGCGGTTCTCCTGGCGCAGCACCAGCCCTCCACCGCAGGAAACCACCTGCCCGCTGAACACGGCCACCTCGCCCAGAACGTCGGCCTCGGCCTGGCGGAAGCCCTCCCAGCCACCGGCCTCCACCAGCTCGGCCACGGTTTTGCCCGTGGCCAGGCGGATGCGCCGGTCCGTATCGACAAAGGGCCGCTTGAGCGCCGCCGCAAGCTTGCGGCCCAGGGTGGTTTTGCCGCTGGCCCTGGCCCCGATGAGATAGATATTCGTCGCCTTGCCCATGCGGCCCTCTCCTGTGCATCCCGTGTTGCGCAGCCGTTTGTTCCGCTGCCCTGCGCCCTTCCTACGGCATTTCCCGGCGGGATTCAAACGCTCCCCGCCGCCGCCCCCTCCCCCCTGGCGGACCTTGCTTGCTTCTCCGGCCTGGAACGACTATATTGCCTGCCTCCCGGCCAAGGGCCGCACCCCCGTTCACCACAAGGATACCTAATGAAAACAGCCATATTTGGCTTCTCCGGCTCCGGCAAGTCCGACATGTTCGCCGCCCTTGCGGGCGAAAAGGCCGCCACGGCGGGCAACCGCGCCATGGTCAAGGTTCCGGAGCCGCGCCTGGATCCGCTCATCAAGCTGTTCCAGCCCAAGAAGATCACCCTGAGCGAGATAGAGTACCTCGACGTGCCCGGCGGCGGCGGCAAGGGCCACGGCCTGGGCGAGCGCGTGCTCAACGACATCCGCCCCTACGACTGCCTGCTGTGCGTGCTGGACGCCTTCTCCGGCCTGGCTGACCCCAAGCAGCAGCACGGCGCGGTGGAGGCGGATCTGCTCGTCTCCGACCTCGCGGTCATCGAGAAGCGCATGGAGCGCATGGCCAGCGACAAGAAGAAGAACAAGGATCTGGTGGACACCAAGGAAGAGGAATGCCTGGCCAAGGCCCGCGCCCTGCTGGAGGACGAAAAGCCCCTGCGCGTGGACCCCGACCTGTGCAACGAGCCCACCATGCGCGGCTACCGCTTCCTCTCGGCCAAGCCCATCCTGTACACCTGGAACATCGCCGAAATCGACATGGGCAAGTACGAGCTGCCCGCCGACGGCCTGGGCCAGAGGCACATGGCCGTTTCCGCGCGGCTGGAGCGCGAGCTGGCCGCCATAGCCGACCCCGAGGAGCGCGCCATGTTCCTGACGGACCTTGGCCTCACCGAGAGCGCGCTGGACATGGTCATCAGCCGCACCTACAAGCTCCTCGGCCTCATGAGCTTCCTCACCGCCGGTGACAAGGAGGTCCGCTCCTGGCCGGTGCGCGTGGGCGCAACCGCGCCCGAGGCCGCTGGCGTCATCCACACGGACTTCCAGAAGGGCTTCATCCGCGCCGAGGTCATCGGCTACGCGGACTTCCTCAGGGCTGGCGACTTCAAAAAAGCCAAGGAGCTGGGGCTTGCCAGGCTTGAGGGTAAAGATTACTATGTTCAGGACGGCGACATCATCGAGTTCCGCTTCAACGTCTAGACGGTCCGGTCACGCCGCCCCGGACTCGTCGCAAGACAGCCGGAGGCTTCGCGTATGCTCCAGACCGACATGCACCACGAGGTTCTGCTCGATATCTCTCGCTGCAACGCCTGCACGGGCTGCACGGAGATCTGCCCGGACATCTTCGAGTGGGACGACGACCTGGAGCGCCCGAGCCTGAGGCGCCAGACAGCCACCCACGACGAGGTGCGCGAGGCCATCGCCCTGTGCCCCAGGCGCTGCATAAGCGCCGAGGGCTGGATGGAAGAGGACTACTAGAGCCCGCCGATGACGATCTGCTTGTTCGGGGCGTCCCAGCTGAACACGCAGCGCTCCATGGGGCGCTCCACGTACAGGGCGCGCCCGCCCATCTTGATGGCCACACCTGGAAAGGCCGTGCCGCGTATGACGATGCGCGCGGCCTTTTCCCGTTCCAGGTGCGCCTGGGCAATCTCCGCCAGGGTGCGCTGAAGCTGCCGCAGCCGCGAGTCGGCGTCCTCGCGCCGCGCCAAGAGTTCCTCGGCCTCGGCCCGGCGCTCCGCTGGCAGCCTGGCGAGGGCGGCGGCGCCGTCGCCCTCGCCCAGCACAAACACCGCCCGCTGCCGCAGCTCCTTCAGCTCCCGCATCTCCTTCACCAACGCCTCGGCCTCCGGGCTTTCGTGGCTCAGGGCCAGGGTGGTGGCCATGCCGCGCTCCGACCCGGCCTGGAACACCTCCAGCCCGCTGCCGCACACCACGGTGCCGCCCATGATGCGGCCCTTGGCGTCGGTGACGCGCACCATGCCGCCGGAGGTGACGCGCGAGCCCTTGCTGGTCTTGCTGCCCACGATGGCCAGGGCCATGGTCACATCGCCCCCGGCGTGCACCTGGGCGTTGTGGGAATAGCTGGCCGTTATGCTGCCGCCCGCTTGCACAAAGGCGGCCTCGTCGCCGGACATGAAGATGCCCCCGCGCACGATGACATCCCCCCCGGCGATGACCCGGGCGCTTTCCACCATGCCCTCCACCAGAATGCGCCCCTGGGCCTGCACCGCGAAGCCCGTGCGCACCGTGCCGCCCACGCGCACGGAGCCCTGGTCGAGCTGGATGTTGCCCGTGCCGTAGTCCACATCGCCGGGGATGGTGAGCAGCTCCGAAATCTCCAGGCGGGCCTTGTCCGCCAGCACCACCCCGGCCATTTTGGCGCGGTAGAGCGCGCCGCCTTCAAGAGCCTCCACGTTCCGGCCCGTTTGCACGCGCAGGGCCGCGCCATCGCGGGCGGGCACAACCCCGCCGGAAACATCCTGCCCCGGCACGCCCTTGATGGGCGGGTGCAGCCGGGCGATGTCCTGGCCCTGCTCCGCCACGGGAAAGGGCCCCCGGTCGCGGTAATCCAGGTGTCCGGCCTCGTCGGCCTCCGCCTGGCCGCCCGCCTCCCGCACCAGCAGCTCCAGGCGGCCGTCCTGCCCGGGCACAGGCGGCTTGCCCTGGGCCACCAGCACGTTCTGCACCGCCGCGTTGCCTGCCCGCGCCTGGGCCAGCCCGCGCACTATGGCCTCCAGCTGGATGCCGAACCGCACCCCCTGCCCGGCCAAGGTCTGCACCATGCCCTCGGGCGAAAGCTCTTCGCCCAGGGCGTCTTGCGGATACAGGTCGGCCATGGCCTGCAGCCTGTCCGGCGAGATGCGCACCAGGGGCGCCAGCTCGATGCGATCCTGCGTGATGCGCGCCACACCAGGAATTTTCGCCGCCAGAAGCCCTTCCCGGTCCTGGGAGATGCCGCCGCCCACGGCGATGTGCCGCGCCGCGCCCGCACACGCCTCCGCCGGTGAGGACGGTGTGCCCGGTGCGGGCAATGCAGGCGGGGGCACGGGATTACCGGCGATGTCGCGCCCCTCCCTGCCCTCCACGGCGGGGTGCAGTCGGGCAAAGACCTGTCCGGGGAACACCGGCAAAGCCAGCGCTCCCAAAGGCTCCAGCCAGGCGTGCCGTGGGCTCACCGGGGGCACGCCACGGGCGATGACCAGGGAGCTGGCGTCCTGCCCTGAGAGCAACAGGCGCACGGCTTCGGCTGCGCGCTGCTCGTCCAGGGCGGCAGTCACGCCCGCCTCGGCCAGGGCACGGCGCAGCAACGCCACCGAAAGCGGCTGGCCGGAGCCCTGGGCCGGGACGTAGCGGCTGATGCCGAGCTTCATGCGGTCTGCGGTGCTGCCAAAGCGCACCATCGCGTCCGCGTCCTTCTCCTGGCTCACGCTCCTCCTGCTCCCCCGTTCCCCTAGCGGTCCCAGGGATGGCTCAATTTAAGGGACGGCTCAATTCATCGGGCCCTGCCCCTCGCCAACGTGTTGCTGCTTCCCGCCGGCAGCGTACCGTAAACGGCATTGGTCCAAAACAACCGCCTGATAAGTAGAACACTCTCGCAGACAACGTCCATAGGTTCGGCGGGCCGTCTTTGGGCAAAGCTGGAACGAGGCGGAGAGGGAGGGCGCTAGCCGCCGCCCTTGGGCGGAATGCGGCAGGACTCGCTGCAACAGGTGCCGTACAAAAAGCCGTTGTAGGCGTGCAGGATGCGCTCCTCCCGGGCGCGGCGCTCCGGGGAAAGCGGCGTGCGCAGGGTGGCGGCGTCCAGGGCCTGGGCCTCCGCCCAGGTGGGGATGGCCCGCACGCCCGTGGCGCGGCAGTTCCCCGTGGCCGTGTCCAGGATGGACGCGCCGATGCTGTCCGTGGCGATGGCGATGGGCACGGGACCTCCGGGAAACAGGCGCGCGCAGCTCACGGTCTCCCGCTCGAAGCTGCCCACATCACCCGCGCAGAAGATAACGAGCACCAGCGGCGTGCCGGTTTCATCGTAGGCCACCAGGTCGATGTGCCTGCCCGTCTCCTCGCCGTCGATGGTGAACACAAGGGGAACCTTGGCCTTCAGGCCCTCCCTGGGGTAGCCTTTCTCCTCCACCAAAAGGCGGGCCAGGGCCTGCCGGAACTCCTCGTAGGTGGTCTCCTCAATGGGCTTTCCGGTGAGGTAGTCGGTGAGCATGCCGCCCAGGCTGACTTCGTGCATGGTATCCTCCAAGGTTCACTGTATACGCTAAAGAGTCGCGCCGGGATGTCAAGCCTGGAGCGATTTCTTTGGCGCTGCCGGGCAGGCAAAAAAGAAGGCCCGCGCCGATGTGCTGGCGCGGGCCTTCGGGAAGGCGGGGATGGTTCGGGTTACGGCAGCAGCTGCTTGCCCGCAACCACGGCGAACTCGAACACCTTGCTGGGCACCAGCCCCAGAACCAGCACCACGGCGGCCAGGATGCCCGCGCCGCACACGCTGAAGGAGCTGTTGTCGGGCACGGGGGCGTCTTCAGCCGCCTCGTGGGTGTAGGCGTGGCGCACCAGGCTCAGGTAGTAGAAGATGGCTATGGCGCTGTTGAGCACCAGGGTGATGACCAGCCAGTTGTAGCCGTGGTCCCAGGCGCTGGCGATGAGGAAGAACTTGCCCATGAAGCCCATGGTGGGGGGCAGGCCGACCAGCGCGAAGGCGCCCACGCCAAGGGCGAAGGCCAGGGCCGGGGAGCGCTTGTACAGGCCGTTCAGGTCGTCCAGCTGCAGGTTGCGGCCATCGCTGGCCACGCGGCTGACCACCCAGAAGCAGAGCAGGTTCATGGCCACATAGGCCAGGGCGTAGAAGGCCGCGGCGGAGAGGCCCATGGCCGTGCCGGAAACCAGGCCCAGCATGATGTAGCCCGCGTGGGCCACGGAGGAGAAGCCGAGGATGCGCTTCACGTCCTTCTGCGCCAGGGCGCAGAGGTTGCCGTAGGTCATGGACAGGGCGCCCAGCACCGCCAGCAGCGTGGTGATTTCCAGACCGGGCTTGAGCAGCGCGGCCAGGCGGATGAGCACCACCACCGCGCCCAGCTTGGGCAGGGTGGCCGCGAACCCGGCGGTCTCATTGCTCGCGCCCTCGTAAACATCCGGGCACCAGAAGTGGAAGGGGAACAGGGCCAGCTTGAAGAACATGCCGCCCATGAACATGGACAGCCCCACAACGGCCATGGGTGCACCGTCCCAGGTCCAGTTCATCTTGGCCAACTGGGCGATGTAGCTGGTGTGCTGGCTGGCCAGAATGTACGAGAACCCGTACAACGCCATGGCCGTGGCCACCGCGCCGAACAGGATGTACTTTATGCCGGCCTCGGCCGCGCCCCGGTCGTTATTGCGCAGGGGAATCACCGCGTACAGGCTGTAGGAGGAGATCTCCAGGGCCAGATAGATGGTGATGAGCTCAACCGCGCTGGACAGGAGCATCAGGCCCCAGGCCGAGAGCGCCAGGAACATGAAGTAGTCCGGACGCTTGCGCTCCATCAGCGAGGGCTGGCGCGAGGCGTTGAGCACCGTGACGTAGAAGCCGCCCGCAATGGCCAGCTTGAAGAACTGGGAGAGCGCGTCGACTTTGTAGGCATCAGCGAAGAGCATGCCCTGCGCGCCGAAGGAGGCGATGCTGACGAACACGCCGAAACCGGCGAAGAACGGGAGCCAGCGCTCCGCCGGGGCAGGCTCCTGGCCGTCGCCCAGGCTCTGGCAGAACAGAGCCAGCACGAGCATGAGCTGGTACAGTTCAGGGACAATGAGGATGGGATTGAACTCCACGGCTGCCACTCCCTATTGGTTGACCGGTTCGGCAGGAGCACCTGCTTCCTGGGCGGGGGCGACAACCTCCGCCACCACGGCGGGCACGGGCTGCGCCGCCACGGTTTGCGTCACCTCGGTGCGCTGCTTCAAGTCGCTCACCAGCTTTTCAACGGATGGATCGATGATGTCGAAGAAGAGCTTGGGGGCCAGGCCGATGTAGAACACGAACAGCGCGGGAATGAGCAGGTACGCCCACTCGCGGGTGTTCAGGTCCGGCCACTTCACGGCCGAGCTCGGGCTGCCCCAGGCCATCTTGAGGGAAACGCGGAACATGTAGGCCGCGCCAAGCAGCGCGCCGGGCACGATGAGCGCGCCGATGACCGGGCTTTTCTGGAAGGCCCCGGTGAACACCAGCATTTCGCCCACGAACCCGTTGGTGCCAGGGAAGCCGAAGCTCGCCAGGGCATACAGGCCCCAGAAGCCCATGAAGGCGGGCATGTATTTGCCCAGGCCCATGTTGTCGCAGATGGCGCGGCTGTGGCTGCGCTCGTACACCGCGCCGATCATCATAAACAGCGCGCCGGTGATGATGCCGTGATTGAGCATCTGGAACAGCGCACCCTCAACCCCGCGCACGTTGAACAGGAAGATGCCCAGGGTGACGAAGCCCATGTGGCCCACCGAGGAGTAGGCGACCAGCTTCTTGATGTCCTCCTGCCC
>JAVBYL010000392.1 GCA_030824035.1 Humidesulfovibrio sp. | reverse complement strand
ATAATGGCCGTGGCCATCACTGCCAGTGTGAGAATGATACGCCAGCGCAAATTGAGGTGCATGTGCTCTCCCTGTGACGACAATGAGCTTTGCGAAGGACACCTGTGACAAAGACAAGCGCGGACCCGGGCGCTTCCCCAGGTCCGCGTATCTTCCTTTCGGCTGAAAATCAAAGGGAAAGTCTAGCTTCCCTTCTTTTCCAACTTCTCAAAGGCCTCGGCCTTGTCGGCGACGGTGTTGCGCAGCATTTCCACCTGCACCTTGTCGGCGATCTCAAGGACGATGGTGGTGTCTTTCATGCGCACGATGTTACCGAAGATGCCGCCATTGGTGACGACGCGATCGCCGATTTTCAGATTGCCGATCATCTCCTTGTGCTGCTTGGCCTTTTTTTGCTGCGGCCGGATGAGCAGAAAGTAGAAGATGGCGAACATGAGAATGAGCGGCACGAAAGCGCCCAGGGGGTTGCCCCCTGCTCCGCCGTTTCCGGCGGCTCCACCCATGGCGAAAGCGAGATTGTCAAAAAGCATGTGATCCTCCTGTTGTTCGCGCAACTCGCAGAGCGAATTGCCCGTCCCTCATCGCCTTAGGCAGGGACGTACAAGTTGCCGTACGGCCTGTGCGAGAAAGGACGGATTTTCACGAACGATTCGGCCATGATGGCCTTAGCGTCCAATTTGAGTTCCTTGGCGTAGTCCTTCACTATGCCCTGGATGACCGCGAGGTCGGCCTCATCCACAGGCTGCGCCGTGAGACCAGGACCAATCTGCTCCTGGGGCACGGTGCCGCGAACGTAGATGACACCACCGTGCATGCCGGTGCCAAGGCTCCGTCCCGCGATCGGTTCAGACGGCTTATCAGAGAACATGCCGAGAAGCAAAAGAATTCCACCGGCCATATATTCGCCAAGGAAATCTCCGGCTTTTCCGCCGATGACGATGGTGGGCAGCTTTTCCATGTAGGCCTTCATGTGGATGCCCACGCGGTAGCCCACGTCGCCCTTGATGAAGATGCGGCCGCCGCGCATGGCGTAGCCCACGACATCGCCCGCAAGACCTTCGATGACGATGAGGCCGTCATCCATGGTGTTGCCCACGCCGTCCTGGGCATTGGCCCTCACGCGCACGTAAGGCCCGCGCATGAAGGAGCCCAGGTCCTGGCCCGGCACGCCGTCCAGGTCGAACTTGACGTGGCCGTCAACGGCACCGGCGATGTAGCGCTGGCTGTTGACGTTCTTCAGCACGAATTCCGTGGCGCCCGCGGCAATGGCCTCGCGGATCTGCTCGTTGAGTTGGCGGTAGTAGACGCCTTTGGCGTCGATGGTGACTTTCTTCGACATGATCCTAGGCCTCCAAATGCACGATGACCGGTTCGCCAGCCTTGGGCATCCACACGCGGTCCAGCTCGGGCTGAACGACGCGGATGGAGCTCTCCTCGCTCGACATGAAGACCATGTTGTCCTTCTCCGCAACCACCAGGGGCCTGAGCTTGATGCGGTCGTTCAGGCCGAACAGGCCGGTGTTGTCGGCCACGAGGATGGCGAAGGGGCCGTTCAGCAGGGCCGAGCCGTAGACCATGCGCAGGGCGGTGTATACGTCCTTCTCCTGCTTGGGCATGCGGGCTATCTCGTCCCAGAAGGGCGGGGCGAAGACCTTGCAGGCCATCTCCTTGGAGAGGCCGTGCTTGCGGATGAGCAGGTCGAGCTCGTAAGCAACAACCTCGGTGTCGGTCATCAGCGTGCACAGGTAGTCGTGCTCGCACAGGTAGCGGCGGTTGATGCCGTAGGAGGAGATTTCGCCGTTGTGGACGATGGACCAGTCGAGCAGCGTGAAGGGGTGCGCCCCGCCCCACCAGCCCGGGGTGTTGGTCGGGAAGCGGTTGTGGCCGGTCCAGATGTACGCGGAGTATTCTTCCAGGCGGAAGAAGTCGGCGATGTCCTCCGGAAAGCCCACGCCCTTGAAGGCGCCCATGTTCTTGCCGCTGGAGAAGACGAACGCCCCGGCGACCTTGTGATTGATGTGCATGACGGCGTTGACCACGTAGTCCTGCTCGCCCATTTCGCGCACTTCCTGCGGACGCTCCTTCTTGGGCGTGAGGAAATAGCGCCACACCAGCGGCGCGTTCTTGATGGCAAGCACCTTGCGCGTGGGGATGGGGTGGGACTCGTGAACCGTAAAGTAATACTTGAGCACCTGCTCGGCGGACTCCAGGGCGCCCTGGTTGTCGCACATGAGGTGGAAGGCGTATTTGTCGGCAAGATCGGGGTAGATGCCATAGGCCGCAAAGCCGCCGCCCAGGCCGTTGCCGCGGTCGTGCATGCAGGCCATGGCGCTGATGGGCATCTCGCCCTTGATGAGCTTCTTCTTCGTGTCGATGACTCCGAAGACGCCACATCCCGAGATGTCTTTTTGGAAGTCGTAATACCGTTCAGGCGCTTTCATCTGTATCGTGCTCCCTGCGGAAGTTTTCGCTGAACCCTGGGTCCTGCGCCAGCCCTAGCGGGCGGCCTTGGACATCTCGGGATTCCATTTCTCGTCGAAAAGCTCCGCGGGCCAGAGGAAGACCTCCGGGCCGGCGTTGATGAGCTTGTCCTTGGCCTTACCGTCGAGCTGCATCTCGAACTTGATGAAGGCCGTGTACATGCCGGCCTTGTCGATATCGCCCACAAGGACGTAGCCCACCAGGCGGCCATCGCGGAACACCAGCTTGCGGTAGGTTTCCTTTTCCTCGTTCAGCAGGGCGTGCACCTCGTAAGTGGTGTCGCCTTCAGGCGGGTTGACCACGCCCACGGATATGGTGGGCAGGCCATAGAAGCTGATGGAGTTCATGGGCAGGCCGCCAGCGTATGGCAGCTTGGCGCCCGCCATGTTGCGGCCGGCGCCGTAGCCCTGGTTGTAGGCATTGGGCCAAATGGGCACAACGCGGTGCTCGCCCGAGAGCTGGTCGATGGCCTGGGCCACGTCGCCCGCGGCGTACACGTCCTTGGCGCTGGTCATCAGCTTGGCGTCGACGATGATGCCGCGCTCCACCTTGATGCCCGCCTCCTTGGCGATGGCCGAGTGCGGGACCACGCCGATGGCGACCACAACGACGTCGCTTTCCAGAAAGCGGCCGTCGGTGAGCAGAACGCCCTTCACACGGCCGTTCTTGTCGCGCTGGATCTCCTTGGCGGTAACGCCGCAGTTGACCTCGATGCCGACGTTCTTGAGCCTGTTGGCGGCCAGCTTTCCGGCCTTCTCGTCGAACCCGGCGGAGAGGATGCGCGGAGCCAGCTCGACGATGGTCACGGCCACGCCGCGGTCGAAGAGGCTCTCCGCGGCCTTCAGCCCGATGAGCCCGCCGCCGATGACGATGGCGCGCTTGATGGACTTGGACAGGTCGATGAGGGTGTTGGCGTGGGCCAAAGTGGTGAAGCTGTAAATGTCCGCGCCCTGCACGCCCGGAATGGGCGGCACGAAGGGAATGCCTCCGGTGGCCACGAGCAGCTTGTCGTAGGCGATGGTTTCGCCCTTGTCGGTTTCAACGGTCTTCTTGGCCGCGTCCACCTTGGTGACGGTGGTGCCGAGCTTCAGGTCGACGCCGTTCTTGGTGTAGTAGTCGTCGCCGCGCAGGGCCAGGCGATCGGCTCCGATCTTCCCGGCCAGCAGGTACGAAATGAGGGGACGGCCATAGGCGGCGGCATCTTCCGCGCCGATGACGACGATTTTGCCTTTCTGGTCGTGCCGACGGATGCCCTCGATGGCTCCGATGGAGGACACGCCGTTGCCGATGATCACGTAAGTCATAGCATCCTCATGAAGGCTTGCAAGTCGTGACGGGCACATGCCCTACGAGCGTTCCTCTTGCTTCAGGGCCATGTTCGGGCAGGCGGCCACGCAGGCCGGTCCGCCGGGGCGGTCATGGCACAGATCGCACTTGACGATCTTGTTCTCCAGCGGGTGCCGGGCAATGGCGCCAAAGGGGCAGGCCATAAGGCAGGACCAGCAGCCCACGCACTTCTCGCGGTCGTAGATGGTGCGCCCGGATTCGGGGTCCTTCTGCAACGCCCCGGAGATGCAGGCGGCCACGCAGGAGGGTTCATCGCAGTGGCGGCAGGAGAGGGCCACGCAGGTGGGCCCGCCCTCGTGCACATGCTTGCAGGAGGACAGCCCCTCCTCATTGCGCTCCACCGTGTAGGCCAGGATGAGATCCTTGCTCTTGGAGTGCGCGGTGAGGCAGGCCAGCTCACAGATGTGGCAGCCGATGCAGAAGTCCTTGTTGGGGTAGACGCGTTTCATTCTCTTTCCTCCCCCTTATTTAGCGGCCAGCGTGCTTGACGCCGAGGATGTCCATTTCGGTATCCATGAGGCCCACGGCGCGGAGCTTGTCGCGGTTGCCGCGCAGGCTCTCGATGGAGTTCAGGCCCATGCCGCCGAGCATTTCTTCGATCTCGTGGCCCCAGGCGTGCACCAGGTTGACCATCTTCTTGGCGGCCACATCCGGGTTCTGGCGCTTGGCCAGGCGGGCGTCGTTGGTGGCGATGCCCCAGGGGCACTTGCCGGTGTAGCACTTGGCGCACAGGGTGCAGCCCACGGCCAAGAGGGCCGAGGTGGCGATGTAGCAGGCGTCCGCGCCAAGGGCGATGGCCTTGACCACGTCGGCGCTGCAGCGCATGCCGCCAGCGGCGACGACCGAGGCGCGGTTACGGATGCCTTCGTCGCGCAGGCGCTGGTCTACAGCGGCCAGAGCCAGCTCGATGGGGATGCCCACGTTGTCGCGGATCATGCCCGGAGCGGCGCCCGTGCCGCCACGAACGCCGTCGATTGCGACGATGTCCGCACCGGCGCGCACGATGCCCGAGGCGATGGCGGCCACATTGTGCACGGCGGCGATCTTCACGCTCACGGGCACGCGGTACTCGCTGGCCTCCTTGAGGGCGAAGATGAGCTGGTGCAGGTCTTCAATGGAGTAGATGTCGTGGTGCGGGGCCGGGGAGATGGCGTCGGACCCGAGGGGGACCATGCGCGTCTCGGACACCATTTCGTTGATCTTTTCGCCGGGCAGGTGGCCGCCGATGCCGGGCTTGGCGCCCTGGCCGACCTTGATCTCGATGCCAGCGCCCGCGTTCAAGAAGTCGCGGTGCACGCCAAAACGGCCGGAAGCAACCTGCACGATGGTGTTCTTGCCATACTTGTACAGGCTCTTGTGCAGGCCGCCCTCGCCGGTGTTGTAGCAGATGCCCAGCTCGGTGGCGGCGCGCGCCATGGCGATGTGCAGATTGAAGTTGATGGAGCCGAAGCTCATGGCCGAGAACATGAGCGGGTAGTTCAGCTCAATCTGCGGGGCCAGCTTGGTCTTCAGCTTCGGGCTGCCGTCCTTGGTCTTGGAAAACTCCAGCTTGCTGGGCTTGGAGCCCAGGAAGGTCTTGAGCTCCATGGGCTCGCGCAGCGGGTCGATGGAGGGGTTGGTCACCTGGCTGGCGTCGAGCAGGAGCTTATCCCAGTAGATGGGGATATTCACCGGGCTGCCCATGCCGGTCAGCAGCACGCCGCCGGTGTCCGCCTGTTTATAGATGTACTTGATGAACTCCGGCCTCCAGAGGGCGTTGTCCTTGAAGTCGGACCGCTTCTTCTGGATAAGCAGCGCAGCCGTGGGGCACAGGGCCTCGCAACGGTGGCAGCCAACGCACTTGGAGTTGTCGTGCATCACCTTTTTGCGCGTTTCGTCCCAGTAATGGGCCTCATACGAGCACTGGCGCACGCAGACCTTGCAATTGATGCACAGGTCCTTGTCACGGACGATGGAAAAGTCGTGGTAGTTTCGATTGATCGGCTGGAAAAGCAAGACCGTTACCTCGCTCCAAGTGGTTTGGAAGAAACGCGTACGGGGCCGCAGGCCGCCACCCCTTCCGCACCGGAAAAAGTCCTGGGAGGTTGGGGGCGCTCAGAAAACCACAAGGGGCATAGGCTGTCAACAATTGTTTGCGAAAAAACGTCATTTTTGCGCTTTTTGTAAACTTTTTCTTCAGGACGAAGAAAAGTCTCCCGGCACAATTGACGAAAATTGTTCGCTATTCACCCAGGACAAAATCCCGAATCATCCGGAATGAGACGATTCCTCCGCCCATTGTATCAAACCAAGGGAATGCGCGTCCAAAAGCAGCGGGTGGTGCGGCAACAGGCGCACGTTGAACCCGAACCGGCCGGATTCCGAGGGCATGACCTCGCCACGGTACAGGTACCAGCCCTCGCCAAGGTCCTTGTCCGGGGTCATCACCGCCGTGCTGCGCCGGGTGAACAGCGAGTCCTGCCCAACGGGGCCGAAGTATATTTCGGCGCGCACATCGCTGGTGCTCAGGCCGTCCAGGTACACCTTGGCCTCCACCAGCACCGGCTCCTCCACAAACACCTGGTCGTGGGTCTCGGTGCGGATGTCCTGAATGCGCAGGTTGCCCCAGCGCGTCATGAGCTTCATGCGCCAGTCGGCCAGCTCCTTGGCGGCGCTGAAGTCATCGTGCACCAGGTTCTGGTAGTTGCGCCAGGAGGGCAGGTAGGCGTGCTCGACGTAATCCTCCACCATGCGGTGGGCGTTGAACACCGGCCCAAGCTCCCGGAAGGCGTTCTTCATTTTGCGTATCCACGTGCGCGGCAGGTTGCCGTGGCCGCGGTCGTAGAACTCCGGCAGAACATCGTTCTCCAGGATGTTGTACAAGGTCTGGCTTTCCACGAAGTCCTGGTAGGTCAGGTCGTCGTACTCCTCTCCCCTGCCGATGGCCCAGCCCAGGCTGTTGTCCGGCTTGTAGGCCTCATCCCACCAGCCATCCAAGGTGGAAAGCTGGAGCACGCCGTTGGCCACGGCCTTCATGCCGCTGGTGCCGCAGGCCTCCAGGGGGCGGCGCGGATTGTTCAGCCACACGTCGCAGCCCTGCACCATGCGCGAGGCGATCTTCACGTCGTAGTCCTCCAGGAACACCATGCTGAAGCGGCAGTCCTCGCGCCGGCACAACTGGGTCAACTCCTGGATGATCTTCTTGCCCTCGTTATCGTGCGGGTGCGCCTTGCCGGCAAAGATGAACTGCACCCTGCGGCCGGAGGAATTAATAAGCCGCACCAGCCGCTCCTTGTCCATCAGCAGCATGTTGGCGCGCTTGTAGGTGGCAAAACGGCGGGCAAAGCCGATGGTGAGGGCCTGGGGGTCCAGCACCTCGTCGGCCATCTGCAGTTCCTTGTGCCGGGCGCCCTTCTCCATCAGCTGCTTGCGCAGGCGCTTGCGCACAAAGTCCACCAGCCGCTCGCGCAGGCGCTCGTGGGTGCGCCACAGCTCGGAATCGGGGATGGCCTCGGCCTGGTCCCAAATGCGCCCGCAGTCCGGGTCCTCGCGCCAGTTGCCCAGGTAGCGGTCGAACAGTATGGCCATGTCCGTGGCGACCCAAGTGGGCATGTGCACGCCGTTGGTGATGGACCCGATGGGCACGTCCTCCACGGGGTTCTGGGGCCACACGTTGCGCCACATGTGGCGGGAGACCTCGCCATGCAGCTTGGACACGCCGTTGCTGAAGCGGGACAGGCGCAGGGCCAGCACGGTCATGCAGAAATGCTCGCCCTCGTCGCGCGGGTCCTCGCGTCCCAGAGCCAGAAAGACCTTGAAGGCCAGGCCCAGCTTGCGGGAGTACTCGTCAAAGTGCTGGTGCATCAGTTCGGGCGGAAAACGATCATTGCCAGCGGGCACCGGGGTGTGGGTGGTGAACACGCTGGTGGAGGCGGTGAGCTCGCTGGCAGCCTCGAAGGACAGGCCGTGGTCCTGCATGTACACGCGGATGCGCTCCAGCCCAGCAAAGGCGGAGTGGCCCTCGTTCATATGGATGACGGCGGGCTCTATGCCCAGCACGGAAAGCGCCTTGATGCCGCCGATGCCGAGCAGGATTTCCTGCCACAGGCGCATCTCCAGGCCACCGCCGTACAGCCGCGCCGTTACCTGGCGGAAGTGCGGCGGGTTCTCCGGAACGTTGGTGTCCAGCAAGTACAGGCGCACCTTGCCCACCCCGGCCTGCCAGATGCGCGCCACAAGCGGCTGCCCGGCGATGTCCAGGGTCACCACGGCGTCCTTGCCCTCCGGGGTTTGGGCCAGGCGCAGGGGCATCTGCTCGAATTCGTGGTCCGGGTAGCGCTCCTGCTGCCAGCCGTCCGGGGTCATATACTGGCGGAAGTAGCCCTCCTGGTACAAAAGCCCGATGCCCACCAGCGGCACGTTCAGGTCGCTGGCGCTCTTGAGGTGATCCCCGGCGAGCACACCCAGGCCACCGGAATAGATGGGCAGGCACAGCGCGATGCCGTACTCCAGGCTGAAATAGGCCACCACCTGATGCCCGCCATGGGACGGGGGAAATTTGAAGGGCGAGTGCCGCCGCGCCAGGTAGTGCTCCAGGGAGCGCTTGGCGTCGTTCAAGCGCTGGATGAAGAAATCATCGCGCGCAAGTTCCTCGATGCGCCGCTGGGGCAGGCGGTTGAGCAGCGCCACCGGGTTTTGCTGGCAGCTCACCCACAGGTTATGATCAATGGTGGTGAAGACATTGGTCAGCTCGTTGTTCCAGGAGAACCACAAGTTGTTGGCAATATCCCAAAGCGGTTCGAGCTTGGGCGGCAGCTTGGGAACAACGCTGAAAACGCGCAATGCCTGCATGGAGACTCCTTATTGCGGGGGGGAATGGAAAGGAAGCTTTCCGGCTTGCAGAGTATAAAGGCTGCGCACAAAATGCAAGCAGACAGGAAGGCACGTGCCTCAAGGCTTTCCGCCGCATTGACAGGAACGCCCTTTATGGACAAAGGAAACACCTTCAAGATGAGGAGGAACGCCATGGAGCGCGACACGGCCAGAGCGGCCAAAGAGATCGACGTGCGGGTGAAGTTCATGCACCCCGTTTGGCAGGAGCACAGCCTGGAGTATGGGACCGCCCACTCCGCCGGGCTGGACCTGCGCGCCTGCATCGACGGGCCGGAACTCATCATCCCCGCTGGCGAGCGCGCCGCCGTGCCCGCCGGGCTTGCCATCGAGATACGCGAGCCGGGCATCGCCGGGTTCATCTTCTCGCGCAGCGGCCTGGGCACCAAGGAAGGCCTCACCGTCAGCCAGGGGGTCGGGGTCATCGACCCGGACTACCGGGGGCAAATCATCGTGTCACTTCTCAACACCTCCGGCCAGCAGCGACGAATCGAGCGCGGACAGCGCATCGCCCAGCTCGTGTTCCTGCCGTGTTTCACGGCCCGGCTGCTGCCCGTGGACGAACTTTCCGCCACCGATCGCGGTGCTGGAGGCTTTGGCCACACCGGAAAGATATAGACGTGCACCGCACTGTGAGGAAACCGATATGACCCAGAAATATGACGCCCTCGTCGCCCGCGACAAAAAAGTCATCTGCCAGACCTATGGCCGCTATCCCCTGGCCTTTTCCCGGGCCGTGGGCGCGCGCCTGTTCGATTTGGACGGGCGCGAGTACGTGGACCTGCTGGCGGGCATCGCCGTGGCCAACCTGGGCCACAGCCACCCGGAGCTGCTTGAGGTCATGCAGCAGCAGGCCGGGGAGATGATCCACATCAGCAACCTGTTCTTCCAGCCCCGGCAGGTGGAGCTGGCCGAAAAGCTCGTGGCCACCTGCGCGGCGGACAGGGTCTTCTTCTGCAACTCCGGCGCGGAGGCCAACGAGGCAGCCATCAAGCTGGCCCGGCGCTTCATGCGCACGGTGCGCTACAAGAACGCCTACGAGATCATTACCTTGGAGGGCTCCTTCCACGGCCGCACCCTGGCCACCCTGACGGCCACCGGCCAGGGCGGGCGCATCAAGGAAGGCTTCGACCCCCTGCCCGAAGGCTTCACCTCCGTGCCCGCCGGAGACATCAGCGCCCTGCGCGCGGCAATCTCCGGCAAAACCGCCGCGGTGATGCTTGAGATGATCCAGGGCGAGGGCGGCGTGCTGCCCATGCCAGCGGACTACGTGCGCGAGGTGGCGGAGCTGTGCCAGGCCGAGAACTGCCTGCTCATCGTGGACGAGGTGCAAACCGGCATGTGCCGCACCGGGCGCTTCTGGGCGCACCAGCACTACGGCATCGCCCCGGATATCATCACCACCTCCAAGGCCTTGGCCAACGGCCTGCCCATGGGCGCCATGCTGGCCAAGGAGCATGTGGCCCGGGGCTTTTTGCCCGGCTGCCACGCCACGACCTTTGGCGGCGGCGGCCTTGTTTCCGCCGTGGCCTCCAAGGTGGTGGACATCATGCTGCGCGACGACATGGCCGGACGCGCCGCCGAGCTGGGCGCCCTGGCCGTCGAGGCCTTCCGCACGCTGCAAGCCAAGCACGAGGG
>JAVBYL010000111.1 GCA_030824035.1 Humidesulfovibrio sp. | reverse complement strand
GCATATTTTGAACTAGTTCCTTGACTCATCCGGGAGGCCAGTGGAATCAAGCCTCTAGGGTACGTAGTTTAAAACGCTGCACGGAGTGGCAAAGTCAATGAATGCTGTAAAATCAGCTTGTTGCATTGTAGAGAACTGGCCAGTCCGTACGCGGTGTTCCGGCACTCCCCGGAATTGTGGCAAACGTACGCGGCGCGTATTCCTCGCCCCATGAATTCAGACTTCTGGCCAAAACTGCTCCTCATGCTCGAAAAGAGTCTTAATCCGGGACTGTTCACTGTCTGGATCAAGCCTTTGGAAGCCCGCCTTGACGGAGGAACCCTGCGCCTGTTTGCGCCCAACGAGTTCGTCGCCGCCTGGGTGCGCGACAAGCTCGTGGACACCATCCGCGAGGCGGCCCAGCCCATGCTGGGCAAGCGCCCCGAGGTGGTGGTTTCCGTGCAGCAGGCCGTGGTGACCAAAGTGGAGGAGCCGAGGACCATGATGTTGCCCGCCGCTACGGCTACGCAGCACATGGCCCTGCCCCTGGGCCACCAGCCCGCTCCCGCGCCCGCCTCGCGCTGGCGTTTCCGCTTCGAGGATTTCGTCACCGGCCCCAGCAACGAGCTGGCCTGCGCGGCGGCCAAGGGCCTGTGCAACGACGCGCTCTCCGCCGACCATCTCTTTCTTTCCGCCGGGCCCGGCCTGGGCAAAACGCACCTCATGCACTCCGTTGGGCGCCTGCTTTCCGAGCGTTCCAACAAGAGCCGCCTGTCCATCGTCTGCCTCTCGGCCGAGGAATTTTCCACCCGCCTGGTGCTGGCCATCAAGGCCAAGGAGGCGGCCCGCTTCAAAACCGAGTTCCGCGATTCGGTGGACGTGCTGCTCCTTGAGGACATCCATTTCTTCCAGGGCAAGGGCAAGCTGCAGGACGAGCTGCTCATGACCCTCAAGGCCCTGCAAACACGCGGCTGCAAGGTGGTGCTCACCAGCTCCTTCCTCCCGCGCGAACTGAACGAAGTGGACCCGCAGCTGGTGTCCTGCTTCGCCTCCGGCTTTCTGGCCTGCATCGACACCCCGGACTACGGCACGCGTGAGCAGATTCTGCGCCGCAAAGCCCAGAACCTGCAAGTGCAGGTGCCCGACGACGTCACCGGCCTGCTGGCCGAGCGGCTGACCACGGACATCCGCCAGCTGGAGAGCTGCCTGAACAACCTGGTGCTCAAGGCGCGGCTGCTGGGACAGCAGATCACCACGGAGCTGGCCTGGCAGGTTCTGGAGAACTACGCCGTGCAGAACTCCAGCCCGGACATCGACCGCATCGTCAGCTTTGTGTGCAAAACCTACGAGATCCACGAGGACGAGCTGCTGTCCAAGAGCCGCAGGCAGCAGGCCGTCATGGCCCGCAACACCGCGTTCTTCCTGGCGCGCAAGCATACGCACCTGTCCCTGGCCGCCATCGGCGACCGCCTGGGCCGCAAGCACTCCACCGTGCTCAAGGGCATCATCAACGTGGAGCGTGAGCTTTCCCACCAGACTCCGCTGGGCCGCCAGCTGCAGCACACCGTGGAGCGCCTCGTCTGCTGATGTAGCTGAGGAAAACGACATCATCCGGCGCGTGCCGGGTCAGCACTCTTGTTCCGGGCTTGCCTGGAGGAGGGGGAGGAAGCTGGCCCGGCGCGCTTGTTTTTTGGGCGCGGTGCGCTCGGGGGGGCTGCGCGCAGGGGCCTAGAGCGTGCGGCTGCCCCGGTCGAGGATGGCCTGGGCTTCCTCGGCGCTCAGGCCGCGCCCGGCGGCGATGGCCGCGAGGTTGTCCTCGGCGTCGGAGGCGCGCAGGTACACGGGCTTGATATCCGCCGCGGGCAGGTACTGGGCGCGGGCGGCCAGCAGCAGCAGCGTCTCCGGCTTGGGGGCGTCCCAGCGCCGCGGCAGCAGGTGCAGGGCCGGAGTGGTTGCGGCCAGCGCCTCAAAAAATGGCAGGTTGCGCCGCAGCCCGCCGCCCAAGAGGCTTAAAGGCCGTGTCTGTCGCTGGCGCAGGGTGGCCACAAGCTCGGGCACTTCCTCCAGCCGCAGGGCCAGGGGCGGGCAGAGGGCCAGGGTCGTGTCCATCTGGTTGTCCGCCTTGTCCCCCGTCTTGCTGCCCGCCTCGCTGTCACCCTTGGCCCGGAAGGCCTGGGCGTACACCTGGGCGCGGCGCGACCAGGCCAAGGCCAGCACGGCGGCCTGCTCCTCCGCCGTGGGGGCGGGGAGGGTGGCGGCATCGTGCGCCAGCAGTTCCAAATGGTTGATGCCCGCCAAGAGCGCGCCCGAACCGGCGGCCATGCCCTGTGCGGCGGCCAGCGACATGCGCAGCCCCGTGAAGCTGCCCGGCCCGGTGACGCAGGCGATGCGCCGCACATCGGCAGGGCTCCTCCCGACGCCGTTCAAGAGCGCCAGCACCCCCGGCACAAGGAAGCGCACGGCCTGCCCCGGCACGGTCCACTCCTGGGAGGCCAGCAGGCTCACGCCGCCCTCGCCAACGCCGCCAACATCCGCAAGGCCGAGGGCCAGCTGCAGGCGCTCGTCGGCCCCGTTGATGGCGAGGAGCAGGTCGCCCTGGGCGTTATTTGAACAGTCGGCGCAGGTCATTGTAGGTCGCAAAGAACATCAGCGCCGCGAGCATGGCGATGCCGACGCGAATGGCCATGGCGCGCACGCGCGGCCCCAGGGGGCGGCGCATGATGGCCTCCAGGCTGAAGAACACCAAGTGCCCGCCATCGAGCACCGGGATGGGCAGCAGGTTCACAAAGCCGAGGTTGGCGGAGAGCGCGGCCGCCAGGGCCAGCAGCTCCACCCAGCCGCTCTGGGCCTCCTTGCTGATGAGCTGGGCGATGAGGATGGGCCCGCCGATGGAGTCCGCCGGGATCACGCGCTCGATCATCTTCACCAGGGCCATGACCATGGTCTCAATGGCGCGCCAGGTCTCCTTGGCAGAGACCTTGAGGCTTTGCCCGGCCGAGAGCTCCACGGTGATAATTTCCTTGGCGGCCACGATGCCCAGCATGGGCGAGGCGACTTCCTCGCCGAAAATGTTCTTGCGCACGCGCATTTCCGGCGCAACGGAGACGACGACGTTCTCCTTGCCGCGCCGGATCTCCAGGCTGATGGGCTGTCCCTTGGAGTCCTGGATGACGGCGGTCATCTCCTCCCAGAAGATGATGCCCTTGCCGTTGATGGCTTGCACGGCGTCGCCCGCCTGCAGGCCGGAGCGGGCGGCGGGACTCTCCGGCAGCACCTCGCCGATGGTGGGTGCAAGGCCCATCTGCCCCTGGGTGGCAAAGAGCAGCCAGTAAATGCCCCAGGCCAGCAGGAAGTTGAAGATGGGACCGGCGGCGACAACGGCCATACGCTGCCACACGGGCCGGGCGGAGAACAGCAGCTTCTCCGGGATGCTGGCGGCGTCTTCCTCGTTGTCCGGCGATTCGCCCGCCAGCATGACGTACCCGCCCAGCGGAATGGCGCACAGGCGGTACTCGGTCATGCCCACGGTGAAGGCGAAGATCTTGGGGCCAAAGCCCAGGGAGAAGGCCTTCACCCCCATGCCCAGGGCGCGCGCCACCAAAAAGTGTCCAAGCTCGTGGAAGAAGATCAGTCCACCCAGGACGAAAATGACGGCGATGAAACTCACGGTATGCTCCTCGCGCCGGGGCGTGTGGGCCGGGGGCGCTTTTGACTGCGTCTTTTGAAGTGGTTGCCGCTAGGCCTGATCCGCCAGGAGGCGCTGTCTCGTGTCTGCATCGGCGGCCAGCAGGTCGGCTGCGTCCGCGTTGTCCGGCAAGGCCGCGTGGCGCTCCAGCGCGGTCTCGATGAGCCGGGGAATGTCCAGAAAAGTGATGCGCCCGCTGAGGAACAGGTCCACGGCCACCTCGTTGGCGGCGTTGAGCACGGCGGGGTGGCTGTGGCTGGCGGCGTAGGCCTGCTTGGCCAGGCGCAGGCAGGGGAACAGGCCCTCGTCCGGCTTTTCAAAGGTGAGCGTGCCCACGGTGGCCAGGTTGAGCCGGGGCATGGAAAGGCTGACGCGCAGCGGGTAGCACAGGCTGTGGGCGATGGGGATGCGCATGTCCGGCACGCCCAGGTGCGCCAGCTGCGAGCCGTCGATGTACTCCACCAGGGAATGCACGATGCTCTGCGGGTGCACCAGCACCTCGACCCGCTCCACGGGCAGCCCGTACAGCTGGCAGGCCTCGATGACCTCCAGGCCCTTGTTCATGAGCGTGGCGGAGTCCACGGAAATCTTCGCGCCCATGCTCCAGTTGGGGTGGTGGAGCGCCTGGGCCGGGGTGACGGCGGCCAGGAACGCGGCGTCGCGCCCTCGGAAGGGCCCGCCCGAGGCCGTGAGGATGAGTTTGTCCAGGTCCGCGCCGTGGCCGTCCTCGATGTGGCCGCACAGGGCCTGGAACAGGGCGTTGTGCTCGCTGTCCACCGGCAGCACAATGGCCCCGGAAGCCCTGCACGCCGCGCGGATGAGCCGCCCGCCCAGCACCAGGCTTTCCTTGTTGGCCAGGGCGATGCGCTTGCCCGCCCGCGCCGCCGCCAGGGTGGGCAAAAAGCCCGCCGCGCCCACGATGGCCGAGAGCACGAGGTCCACCTGGGGCAGGGCGGCGATGGTTTCGTAGCCCCCCGGGCCGGTGAGGATTTCCGGCGCGTACCCGGCGGGCAGCAGCGCCCGCAGTTCGTTGGCGGTGGCGTTGTCCAGCACGGCCAGCACGGCGGGGCGGTGGGCGGCGGCCTGCTCGGCCAGGCGCTTGGCGTTGCGCCCGCCAGCCAGGGCGGCCACGCGGAACAGGCCGGGGTGCTCCGCCACCACGCGCAGGGCGCTGACGCCGATGGAGCCTGTGGAGCCCAGCACGGCCAGGGTGCGCGGGAAGGGTGCTTCCGGGGCGGCTGAGGGCCAGAGGGAGATGTAGGTTTTCACGCTGTGGCCTTAGGGAAACAGCGGTATGAGCTGCCGGAACAGCACGTAGCAGGGCAGGGCCAGCAGCAGGCTGTCGATGCGGTCGAGCACGCCGCCGTGGCCGGGCAGGAGCGTGCCGGAGTCCTTGACCTCCAGCTTGCGCTTCAGGGCGGACTCGAAGAAATCCCCCATCTGGGCGGCGATGTTGAGCAGTGCGCCCAGGGCCAGCCAGGCGTACAGCGGGGCATCGCCCAACAGCAGACCGAAGGCCGTAACGCCCAGCACGCAGCCGGCCATGCCGCCGATGCTCCCGGCCCAGGACTTTTTGGGGCTGATCTGCGGCCAGATCTTGGCTTTGCCGAACAGCGTGCCCGCGTAGTAGGCGGCTGTGTCGGAGGCGATTGTGGACAGCAGGACAAGCACGATCTCGGGCGTGCCGAGCATGAGAATGAGCTGGAGCATGAGCGGCAGGTACGCCAGCCCGGCCAGCAGGATCATCTCGTCGGTGAAGTCCGCGCGCTCCTGGTTTTTGCCGTAGCGGAACAGGAAGCGCAGGCCCAGCACCCAGAAGGCGGAGGCGAAGCACCACAGGGCCGTTTGCGGACCGCCCAGGCGGGAGGCCAGCACCAGCGCCGCGCCCAGCACCACGCCGGTGATGCGCAGGGGCTTGTGCTCCGGCCCGGGGCGGAACATGGCGGTGAACTCCCACTGGCCCAGGGCACAGAGGATAAGCACTGCGAGGGTGACCAGGATGCCGCCCAGCCAAAGCGCCATGCCCACAAGGCCCACCGCGACAATGGCGGTGACGATGCGCTGGTGGTGCGGGGATATGCTCACAGAACCTCCTGATGGCCTTAATTCTTACAACAAAGCCCTTGGTGTGTACTCCATTCCCGTCCGCTGGGCAACAGCCGCCGCCCCTGCACATTTTTTGTTGTGGAATGGCGTGGTTCTCCGCTATTGTCTGTTCTGCTGTTGGGAGGATGACCCCGCCTCCATAACCTCGGCAGCGGGGGGGCGAGCATGACGAATGAGCACCCTGAGGATGTTTGCGTGGAGCAGGCCGCCGCTTCGGCGAGCCCGGAGCAGGAGCTTGCCGAACTCCGCGAGCTGGTGGCCCGGCAGGCCAGGCACATGCAGCGGCTTACGGAAATCGGCCTGGCCCTTTCCGGGGAGCAGAACCGCGACCGCCTGCTGGAGATGATTGTGGAGCTGGCGCGCTCCCTCACCCACGCCGACGCGGGCACGCTGTATATTGTGGATGAGGACAAGACGCACCTCAACTTCGTTGTGCTGCAGAACGACACCATGAAGACGCGCATGGGCGGCACCAGCGGCAACCCCATCACCCTGCCGCCCGTGACCCTTTACGATGGCGCGGGCCAGCCCAACCACGCCAACGTCTCCTCTTACGCCGCCCTCACCGGCGAGTTCGTCAACATTCCGGATGTTTACTGCGCCGAGGGGTTCGACTTTACCGGCCCGCGCCGCTACGACGCCGCCACGGGCTACCGCTCCCAGTCCATGCTCGTCATGCCCATGAAGAACCACGAGAGCGAGGTCATCGGCGTTTTGCAGCTACTGAACGCCAAGGATAAGGATAGCGGGCTGGTGCGCGAGTTCACCAGCGAGGGGCTGGAGGCCGTGCGCTCCCTGGCCACCCAGGCCGCCGTCGCCCTCACCAACACCCAGCTCATCGCGGGCCTCAAGGCTCTGCTGTATTCCTTCATGCAAAGCATCGCCGCCGCCATCGACGCCAAGAGCCCGTACACGCGCGGCCACATCGACCGCGTGGTGGATTTGACCATGCGCATCGCCCAGGCCGTCAACGAGCAGAACGAAGGCCCCTTCGCCGGGGTCGGCTTCAGCCCGGAGGAACTGGAGGAGCTGAAGCTGGCCGCCTGGATGCACGACGTGGGCAAGATCACCACCCCGGTGCACGTGGTGGACAAGGCCACCAAGCTGGAGACCATCATCGACCGCATCGAGATTGTGCGATCGCGCTTCAAGTACATCGGCAAATGCCTGCAGGTGGAGCTGCTGGAAAAGCTGCTGGAGTTGGCGGGCAACGGGGCCAGCAGGCAGGAACTCTTTGCCGCCACCGAGGAGATGGAAGCCCGCAGGCAGGCCCTGGAGGACGATCTGACGTTCATCGAGTCGTGCAACAGCCCCGGCGAGTTCATGAGCGACGAGCGCATCGCGCGGGTGAAGGAGATCGCCGCCCGCAGCTACGTGGACGGATCTGGCGTGGACGGCTCTGGCAAGGACGGCGGGGCGGGCGAAGCCAAGCCCTGGCTGACCCCGGACGAGGTGGAGAACCTGTGCATCCGCAAGGGAACCCTCACCGAGGCCGAGCGCAAGACCATCGAGGACCACACGGTGGTGACCTACGACATGCTGCGCCGTCTGCCCTTCCCACGGCGGTTGGCGCGGGTGCCGGAGTTTGCGGGCAGCCATCACGAAAAGCTCGATGGCACCGGCTATCCCAACGGCCTCGGGGCCGACGACCTGCCCCTGCAGGCGCGCATTCTGGCCGTGGCCGACGTGTTCGAGGCGCTCACCGCGCGCGACAGGCCCTACAAGCCGCCCATGAAGCTTTCACAAGCCCTGAAGATTCTGGGCTTCATGTGCAAGGACAAGCACATCGACCCGGACGTGTTCCAACTGGTGACACAGAGCGGGGTGGTGCGGGACTACGCCGAGGCCCACCTCAACCCCGAGCAGAATGATGTTGAGCAGGGTGCGAGTGGGGCTGCCAGCCAGCCGACAGGCCAGCCGGGCAGTCAGCAGGAAGGCCAGAAGAAAGCCTAGCCCGCGCCCTCCGCGCCCAGAAAATCCGGCGTGAAGTCCGCGCTGGAGCCCACCGCCTGGGTGTAGCCAATATTCAGGCCCAGGCGTTCCATCTGCCGCACCAGGGCCTCGTAGTCCTCCTGGCTCACTCCGCGCCGCAGCTCCGGGAACTCCGCCGCCCGGTGCGCCGGGTAATACTGGCCCATGAGGCTCACCCCCACCTTTCGGCCCAGGTTCTGGGCAATCCAGTCCAGGGCGAGGTCCGCGCGGCCCGCGTTGCCCGGCAGCACCAGCAGCCGCACAAGCAGCCCCCGCTTGGCCAAGCCGTTCCCCTCGGGTCCGTCCTCCAGGCGCAGCCTGCCCACCTGGCGGAACATCTCGGCAATGGCGCGCACGGCCGCCTCCGGGTAGTCCGGCGCGGCGGCGTAGCGGGCGGCGGCCTGGGCGTCCATGTACTTCAGGTCCGGCAGGTAGATGTCCACCAGGCCCTTGAGCGAGCGCAGGGTTTCCACGCTTTCGTAGCCGCTGGAGTTCCACACCACGGGAATGGCGAGCCCGTGCCCCTTGGCCTGGGCTATGGCCGTGCGCAAGAGCGGGGTGAAGTGCGAGGGCGTGACGAGGTTGATGTTGTGCGCGCCGGAGAGCTGTAATTCCAGCATCAGCGCGGTGAGGTCGTCCACCCCGAGGGCCTGGCCGCGCCCCTGGGGCGTTGTCGGCATGCTGATTTCGTGGTTTTGGCAAAACACGCAGCGCAGGGCGCAGCCGGAAAAGAAGATGGTGCCGCTGCCGCCGCCCCCCCCTGTCTGGCTGTTTATGCAGGTGGCCTCGCCGCTGATGCAGGGTTCCTCGCCGTGGTGCAGCAGCGCGGTGGAGACGCGCAGCTCCGCGCCCATGCCGCACAAACCCTGGGTTTCGTGGCGGTTGGCCCCGCAGGTGCGTGGGCACAGGGTGCAGCAGGTGAAGGCGTCGTTCATGGTGCCGTGGCTCCCGCGGCGGTGGTCGATTCCGCGCCCGGCTGGGCCAGCAGGTGGGCCAGCTTGGCCGCGCGCGCGTGTTTCTTGGTGGCCAGCTCCAGGCGCAGGGCGGCGGGTTTGTCCGCGCAGGGCGCATGGGCGGAGAGCGCCACGGGCAGGCGGGCGCGGGTGTACTTGGAGGCCGTGCCCGCGTTGTGCTCCGCCAGGCGGCGGGGCAGGTCCGTGGTTATGCCGCAGTACAGGGTCCCGTCGGCGCAGGTCAAAAGATACACATGCCACTGGCTCATGCGCGGCAGTCTAGCCCTTGCCCCGGCACTTGCCAATACCACATGGCCCGATATATTCCCACTGCGCCGCCCAAGGGTGGCGCTTACAACCGGAGGCCGACGCTTTGTCCAAGATCACCGTGCAGAATGTGGAGAAGTCCTACGGGGGCGAGGAGCTGTTCAGCAACCTCTCCTTCGAGGCGCAGCCGGGCATGCGCCTGGCCATCGCCGGGCCCAACGGCTCGGGCAAGAGTACGCTGCTGCGGGTGCTGGCCGCCCGCACGGAGCCGGACGGCGGCAGCGTGGTCATGAGCAAGGGCGCGCGCCTGGGCTATGTGGCCCAGGAGCTTTCCGGGGCGGACCTGCTGGAGCCGCTGCTTGGCTGGGTGCTCTCGGCCCTGCCCAGCTGGCGCGATTTTTGGCGCGAGTGGGAGCACGCCGTGGAGGCCCGCGACGAGGCCAAGCTGCACAAGCTGGCGGAGCGGCAGGCGCGGTTCGAGGCGCAGTACGGCTACCACCCGGAGCACAAGGCCCGGGCCATCCTCTCCGGCCTCGGCTTTGCGGACGACGACCTCTCGCGCAAGCTGGAGTGGCTTTCCGGCGGCTGGCGCGAGCGCGCCAAGCTGGCCCGCGTGCTGCTGCAGGGGGCGGACATCCTGCTGCTGGACGAGCCCACCAACCACCTGGACCTGGAGGCCGTGGAGTGGCTGGAGGACTACCTCCTGAACTTCAAGGGCACGCTCATCTTCGTGGCCCACGACCGCATCTTTCTGGAGCGCGTGGGCACGCATGTGCTGTTCCTGGGCGGAGCCAAGCCGGTGATGCGTCCCGGCTCCTTCAGCGATTTTCTGGCCTGGGAGGCGGAGAACGCCGAACAGCGCCAGCGCGAGGCCGCCAAGATTTCCGCCCGCATCGACCACGAGCAGGAGTTCATCCGCCGCTTCCGCGTCAAGGCGCGCAAGGCCGCCCAGGCCCAAAGCAAGCTCAAGAAGGTGGAAAAGCTGCAGGACGAGCTTTCGCGCATCAAGGACGACCAGTTTGCCGCCCGCCCGGGCCGCCGCTTGTCGTTCCGCCTGCCGGAGCCCCTGCGTGGCGACAAGGTTGTGCTGAACGTGGTGGACCTGGAATACGCCTACCCGGAGCGGCCGGAAAAGCGCATTTGGACCGACCTGAACTTCCAGGTGTTCCGGGGCAGGCGCATCGCCCTGGTGGCGCCAAACGGCGCGGGCAAGTCCACGCTGCTCAAGGCCGTGGCGGGCAGCCTTGCGCCGAACAAAGGCTACGCCAAGCTGGGCAACAACACCCAGCTGGGCTACTTCAGCCAGCATTCCACGGAGATCCTGCGGCCCACGGCCAGCGTCATCAGCGAGATGCGCAGGCTCTCCGACCCCAAGTGCACCGAGGAGCAGCTCATGGGCGTGCTGGGGCTGTTCCTGCTGGGGGAGGGGTACTTCGAGCGGCCCGTGGCGGCGCTTTCCGGCGGCGAAAAATCGCGCCTGGTGCTGGCCAGCCTGTTCCTGGGCCGGGCCAACTTCCTCATTCTGGACGAACCCACCAACCACCTGGACCTGGAAAGCCGCGAGGGCCTGGTGGCCGCGCTCAAGGACTACGAGGGAACCATCCTCATGGTGGCCCACGACCGCTACCTGATGAGCGAGGTGGCCGAGGAGATCTGGGTGCTGGGGCCGCAGGGGATTGT
>JAVBYL010000085.1 GCA_030824035.1 Humidesulfovibrio sp. | reverse complement strand
GTCCATGCCTGGGGCTCCCTGCTGGTGTTTAGGCCGCACTGGCCTGTGATATGTCCGCTTTTCTTTCCTGCGCAGTTGCCGTAAACAATGCCCCAGATATGGAGCCCCAGACCAAGGAGAATTGGATGCCCCGCCCGCTCCCGTCCGGCATTCCGGTCATTTCTCTACCGCTCCCGGCCCTTGCTGACAAGCTCGCCGCGAACCTGCCGCTTTGGGCCATGGGCCTGGAGGAGCCGGGGCTTGCCCGGCACTTGGCCGCCCGCGCGCTCACCAGCGGCGATGCGGACCTGGCCGCCTGCGGGTTGGGGCTGGCGCTGTGGGGCTGGCAACGCGCCCCGTTGGACCTTCCCCGCGCCGAACTGCTGGTGCAGGCCGCCGCCTCCATGCCTGGCATCCCCACACCCGCCACAATTTTCGCCTCCGCGCTTTTGGACCATTTGCCCAGCCGCCTGCCCGCGCCAGGTCAAGACGCCGAGTTGGCGGCACTTTTGTCCAGCGGCGAGACGGCCCTGGTGGTGCGCACGCTCATACCGCTGCTGCGCGACCCGGCCCGAGGGGTCGGCTGGCTGGCCGCCGCCTGGGACGGGCTGCTGCGCCTGGGTGGGCTGGACCTGTGCCGCGCCGCCCTGGACCTGTGCCCCTGGCCGCAGCACTTGCTGCCCCTGCGCCAGCGCCTCGCGGCCGAGGCAGCCTTCCTGCTCGGTCCGCCGGAGGCCGCCCTGGAGGCCTTGCAGACCGTCGACGAGGCTGTTTTCGGGCTGTGGGCGGCCTATGCGCGCGCGGAGCTGCTGCTGCGCCTGGGCGAGGCCGGGGCCGGTATCGGGCCTGATGGCGAAACAGGTCGCGTCGAAACAGGCCGCGATGCACTGGCCGAGGTGTTCCGGGCGCTGCCCTGGCACACGCACCTGGGCCTCAAGCTGCACGCCCTGGATTTTCCCTCACCCGTTGCCCAACCGGCGTATAGCGCCTCGGCGGTGATCCTGGTTTATTCCTGGAACAAGGCGGCGCTGACGCGGCAGACCCTCGAGAGCTTGGCCCGCACGGACTACGGCGCGGCGCGTATCCTGTGCCTGGACAACGGCTCCACCGACGGCACCGGCGAGGTGATGCAGGCCTGCGCCGGGCTGTTCCCCCCCGGGGCCCTGCGCGTCATCCGCCTGCCGGTGAACATAGGGGCCCCTGCGGCGCGCAACTGGCTGCTGGCCCAGCCCGAGGCGCGGGCGGCGGAGTGGGCCGTGTTCCTCGACGACGACGTGATTTTGCCGGAGCGCTGGCTGCTGCGGCTGCTTGGCGCGGGCCGGGCCGAGCCCACCTGCGGCGCGGCGGGGTGCCGCATCGTTTCCGCCACGCCGCCCGCCTGCATGCAATCGGCGGACTACCAGCTCTTTTTGCCCGATGGACAGCCCAGAACCTTCCGCGACCTGCCGGAGAACATCGTGGTGTTCGATAACTGCGCGGGCGGCCTGGACGTGGGGCTGTTCACCTACGCGCGCCCGGCCACCCACGTTTCCGGCTGCTGCCACGCCCTGCGCACCAGCGTACTGGCGGAGCTGGGCGGCTTCGACATCCGCTTCAGCCCCACCCAGTTTGACGACCTGGACCGCGACCTGCGCGCCGCCGTGGCGGGCCGTCCGGCAGTGTACGCCGGGGACCTCGCCATCGCGCACGTGCAGCACTCCAGCCTGGCCAAGGCCAAGGGCGCGGCGGCCATGGGTCAGGTCTTCGGCAACAAGATCAAGCTGGAGGGCAAGTACGCCCAGGCCGAGATAGACGCCGCCGCCCGGCGCGGGCTGGAGGCCCTGCGCGCGGATATGGCCCGCAAGTGGGCGCAGTTGGGCGGAGTTGCGTTATGACGGGGCGGAAAGGCTTTGCATCCGAAACCGAGTGTGCTAGTTCTACAATCATGGAACAGGAATATGCATCAACCGTTCGCTGGCGGCCGCGTTTGTCGGCCCGCTTGTTCCACGTTGCGGTTCTGGCCATCGCCCTGGCTGCCGTTTTTGGCCCGTTGCTGAGCGCCTGCGCCCAGCTGCCGCAGAGCGTCGGTCACCTGCGGCGCGACGGCTGGTCCCTTGAGGAGCCCCGCTCCCTGGCCATGAATTTCATGCGCTTTGATTACCAGATACAGCCCGTTGGCGATGTGGCCGGGGTGAAGGGCTGGGCCTACCTGGACACCGCCAGCGTGCCGGAGTGGGCCAAGTGGGTGGATTCCCTGAGTCTTACCGCGTACCTCTGCGAGGCCGACGGACGGGTGGTGGCCCAGGACACGCGGACTTTTCTGCCACGCGCCGTGCGCCAGGATGAGGGCGTGGCTTTCGAATTCACCCTCCGGCCGGAGCAGTGGGGCACCAAGCCCCTGTTCATCACCTTCGGCTACCGCGTTGTGCTGACCCAGGCCCGGGACGACCAGGGCGGCAGGGAACCGTTCTTCGCCAGCGAGGACGCAATCACAAGGTAGGTGCATCATGCCGCTCCCCGGCAGCCGAGACGGTTCCGTGGTCATGAAGCGGGTGAGCCACGGCTCGTTCCTGCAACGCACGGTGCTTAAGCACAACGTGGTCTTCACCGAGGGCAGCAAAGGCGAGGAAGCCTTTTTGCTCGTGGATGGGAAGATTGAAATTTCCGGCAACGTCGATGGCCGCAAGAAGGTCTTCGCCGTGCTCCAGCCTGTGTCCATCTTTGGGGAAATGGCCCTGTTTCTGGAGGACAAGACGCGCACCGCCACGGCCATAGCCCTGGAGGACTCCAAGGTGGTGGTGCTGAACCGCGATGACCTGGAAGGCTACATAGAGAGCGCCCCGCCGGCCATTTCCGCCATGCTCAAGGTCATGGTTTCCCGGCTCAAGTCCACCACCAAAAAGGCCCTGCGCGCGCCCAACATTCCCATGGGCATCGTGCGCGTGCTGGACCTGTTCGAGCTCAACGGCAAGACGGAGATTCTGTACGACTCCGCCGTGCGCCACCTGTCGGACATCTTCGTGTGCGGCGCCCAGACCATCGAAGGCTACCTGCAGGGCCTGGCCGGGCAGGGGCACATCGCCATCGTCTCCGCCGAGAAAGAGGGCGTGGCCACCAGCGGCCGCCGAATCATCCGCGTGCAGACCCCCCACCTGCTGCAAACCGTGCTGCACGCGCCCAAACCAGACCACCAGGACTGACAGGATTCCCCCCACAGCTAGCATCGTCCCATGAACATTGAGGTTTCCACGTGTCACGCTCGCTGAAAACAACGCGCACAGCCGTCGTGCTGCTCATGATAACGCTCTTGTGCGCGCTCTGGGTCGTTGTGCTTGGCACCATCTGGGGCGAGCACAAGCGCACCCTGGAGGCCAACGAGCGCTTCATGGGCCAGCTGAACGCGGCGGTGGAGGAGCAGACCCTCGGCCTCATGCGCCTCATCGAGACCTGCCTGGACTCCGCCAATATGTGGATTGAGCACCACCCGGGCGAGAACCCCTGCTGCGCTCCAGGCTTCATTGAGCTTGTGGAGTCGTACCGCAAGCGCTCCGGCGGGCTGGTGGACATACGCCTGGTGACGCGCAAGGGCCAGCTGCAGTACGTGGGCGTGCAGGGCGCGCGCGGGCCCCTGGCGGATGTCTCGGACCGGGAATATTACATGGCGCAGCAGTACGACAGCTCGCGCGGGTTCTTCATCGGCCAGCCGGTCAAAAGCCGCGTCACGGGCAAGTGGGGCGTGCCCATCTCCGTGCCGGTGCTGAACAAGAAGTCGCCAGTGTCCGTGCTGTTCTGCATGGTGGAGCTGGAGCGTGTGGCCGCGCTGCACGAGGCGGTGCGCATCAAGCCGCGCGGCACGGTCAGCATCCTGCGCACCGACGGCGTCAGCCTTTCCCGCGTGCCCTTCCGCGAGGACATCGTCGGCCAATCCCTGGCCGGAACGCCCCAGTTCAAAACGCACCTGGAGGGCCGGGAGCGCGGCTTCGCCATCTGGGCCACCACCCTGGACGGCGTGGACCGTTTTGTGAGCCACGCGCGGCTTGGCCAGTATCCGCTCATCGTGGTGGTGACCAGCGCCGTGGACGCGGTGCTGGCCCCGTGGCGCAAGCTGGTGTTCGGGCTGGTTGCCCTGGCCATCGCGGCCTCGGTGATGGGGGTGTACCTGGGGCAGCGGCTGTTCATGGCCATGGCGGACAAGGACGCCGCCCACGCGGCCATGCAGCGGCTGGCCTCCACCGACACCCTCACGGGGCTGATGAACCGCTACGCCTTCATGGCCGCCGCCAAGCGCGAGCTGGAGCGGGCCCGCCGCAACGGGCGCGATCTCTCCGTGCTCATGATCGACATGGACCACTTCAAGGCCATCAACGACACCCATGGCCATGCCGTGGGCGACAAGGTGCTGCGCTCCCTGGGGCGCATGCTCACCGAGCTTCTGCGCAGCATCGATACCGCCGGGCGGCTGGGGGGCGAGGAGTTTTGCGTGCTGCTGCCGGAGACGGACCTGAAGGGCGCGGCGGAGGTGGCGGAGCGGCTGCGGCGCGAGTGCGAGGCCCGTCCCGTGCGCAGCGCCGGGAGCGATCTGATGAAAACCCTGAGCGTTGGCGTGGCGCAGCTGGCCGGGGCCGAGGAGACCGCCACGGAGCTCATCCACCGGGCCGACCTTGCCCTGTACCGGGCCAAAAAGAACGGGCGCAACCGCGTGGAGCTGGCCGACGACCCGGCCCCGACAGGCTTCGCCTAGCCCTGCCTGGACGCTGTTTAGTCTTCCAGCGCCACCAACTCCATCTTTCCCCACACCGCCAGCTTGCCATCGGCCTGGGCGAAAACGCCGTCGAGCCCCAGGGGGGCCAGCTCCTTGGCGCGCTTCAGCACCAGGTCCAGGTCGTCGCCGCTGTCGATGAGGTTGGCCAGGTTGGTGGCCGCGGCATCGGCAAAGGCGCCGCTTTTGGAGCGCACCACCACCAGCTCCCCCTGCCCCAGGCTGAGGGAAGGCCCGATGGTGGCGGAGGATCCGCACAGGCTGACCGGGAACTCGCCCTTGGCAATGCGCAGGCCCAGGCGCGCGCCGCTTGCCGGGTCGCCCAGCAGGGCCACCACGCGCTCGTGGGTGGAGTAGATGGTGATGTCGCCGCCGTTTTCCACGATGATGTTGGGGCTTTGGGCCGAAAAATGCTCGGCCACCAGGTGGGCAAAGGTGCCCGCCACGGCAGCCATGGGCCCCACGTTGCACAGCTGGGCGGCCCGGGCCATCTCCCTGGCAACCCGTGGGGCGGTATCGGGCGCGGGCACTGGGCCCAGGCTTTCGCGAAAGCCGGGGGTGAGCAGCATGAAGCTCTTGAGCTCCCCGCGCAGCTGGCGCACAAGGTCGAGCATAGGCCCGGAAAGGTCGCGCTCGGCGGTGATGAAGAGGTCCGTATGCTCCAGCACAACCTGGAACGTTTGCTCCCCATGCTGCGGCACGATGGAGTCGCGGTAGGCCCGGTGGGTGGAAAGGAAAGCTTGCTTACGCATGCGGAACAGCGTACCAGATCAGGTGCGCACAGGAAAGGGGCGCGGAGGGAAAGACGGAGCTTGACGGGCGCCTCTTTCTCGTCTATTCGGCTTGGTTCCGCCGAAACGGAATATATCTACTCCCAGGAGAATACATATGAGCAAGCGTACTTACCAGCCCAGCAAGATCAGAAGGAAGCGCACCCTCGGCTTTCTCGTCCGTTCCCGCACCAAGGGCGGCCAGGCGGTCCTCCGTCGCCGTCGTCAGAAGGGGCGCAAGAGATTAGCTCTGTAGCGTGGCCCAGGAGCCGCCGCCTGCTTGAAAGCGCCCGCTTTACCGCGTGCTACGAGCAGGGCCGGAAGTTTTACACCCGGCATTTTGTCCTTTTTGTCCTGGGGCGTGAGGACGCGGGCCAAGGCCTGCGCCTCGGCCTCACGGTCAGCAAAAAGGTCGGGCGGGCGGTTCAGCGCAACCGTGTTCGTCGCGTGTTGCGCGAGTTTTTTCGGCTCAACCAGGGCCTCATCGACCAGTCTGTTGATATCGTCGTTGTTCCCAAGCGGAACCTGGACCCGAAGACCGTCGACATGGCCCTGGTGGAGCAGGAGATCAGCCCCGTGATCCCCCGCGTTGAGCGGGAGTTCCGGGTGCTTCCCGACGAGAGGCCACCATGCGCAGAGTGACCCGCAACGTGGCGCGCGAGCACGTGCGCAACCTTGCGCGCAACGTTCTGCTGGCGCTCATTTGGGTGTACCAGCGACTTCTCTCCCCCATCTTTGCGGGCTCCTGCCGCTTTGAGCCCTCCTGCTCGGAGTACGCTCGCCAGGCCGTCATTCTGCACGGCCCCGTCCGGGGCTCTTTGCTGACTTTGTGGCGCCTATCGCGCTGCCAGCCCCTTTGCCGCGGTGGGTTCGATCCCGTTCCCCTGCGCTGGTCCACCACCCAAGACCCTACCACCTACGCGAGCTAAAAAAATGGACAGCAAACGTCTTGTCATCGCCCTTGCCCTGTCCCTCATCGTCCTTTTCGGTTGGAGCTACCTCTTCCCGCCCGATGAGCCCAAGACTCCGCCCGCCCCTGTAGCCGCCGCACCGGCCGACACCAAGATCGAAGCCGCCAATCCCGCCGCCAGCCCCGCTCCCGCCGCCGCTGTAGTGGGCCAGGGCCGCAAGGTCTCCGTCACCACCCCGCTGTTCGAGGCGCGCTTCAACGCCCAGGGCGGTTTGCTGGAAAGCCTGGCGCTCAAGAATTTTCACGAGACCCTGAGCAAGGATTCCGCGCTCATCAACATGGTGGGCGAAAAGCCCCAGGCCGCCATGGGCGTTGTGCTGCTGCCCCAGGGCAGCGAGGTGCACACCTGGAACCAGCCGGGCTGGACCTACGAGGGCGCCGACGCGGTGGACATTCCCGCCGGGCAGAAGCAGACCCTCACCTTCTCGGGCGAGGCCGCCGGGCTCAAGCTCCAGCGCCGCCTGACCCTCAGCGCCGACAGCTACCTCATCACTGAGGAACTCACCGTGACCAACCCCGGCACCACGCCGGTGAGCGGCAAGGTGGCCTTCACCGCCGCCAGCCAGGGCCTTGCCCCGGCGGGCGACAAGTACAACCAGACCCGCCTGGCCTATGGCAAGGTCAAGAACGGCTTCAATGAAGTCACCGACATGGGCGACATGGAGAAGGGCGTCGATTCCAAGGACCCCGTCAACTGGGGCGCCATCGAGAGCAACTACTTCCTCTTCGCCGTGGCCCCCGTGGGCGAGGGCGCTGTGATGAACGGCCGCCACAAGGACGGCGTGTTCAACATCGCCGTGGCCCAGCCCGTCACCTTCGAGCCCGGCCAAAGCAAGACCCTGACCTGCAGCTACTACGCCGGTCCGGCCGACCGCGCCATGCTGGCCGGCATGCCGAACAAGCTCGCCGAGGCCGTTGACTTCGGCTGGTTCCACCTCATCGCCGTGCCGCTCTTGCAGCTGCTCAACTGGTTCAACCAGTACGTGCACAACTACGGCATCGCCATCATCCTGCTCACCGTGCTGGTCAAGCTGGTGTTCTGGCCGCTTTCCCAGAAGAGCTACAAGTCCATGGAGCAGATGAAGAAGCTGCAGCCCATGCTGCAGAAGCTGCGCGAGAAGTACGCCGACGACAAGGAGCGCATGAACACCGAGATCATGGCGCTGTACAAAACCTACAAGGTCAACCCCGCGGGCGGCTGCCTGCCCATGGTGGTGCAGATTCCCGTGTTCTTTGGCCTGTACAAGGCGCTGCTGGGCAGCATCGAATTGCGCCACGCCCCGTTCATCACCCACGTGCCCTTCACTGACATCGTGTGGCTGGCCGACCTCTCCGCCATGGACCCCTACTACGTCACCCCGCTCATCATGGGCGCCACCATGTTCATTCAGCAGAAGATGACCCCCTCCGGCGGTGATCCCATGCAGGCGAAAATCATGCTGCTCATGCCTGTGGTGTTCACCTTCATGTTCCTGAACTTTCCGGCGGGCCTCGTCGTGTACTGGCTGGTGAACAACGTTCTCTCCATCGCCCAGCAGTGGTGGATGATGCGCAAGGCCTAACAGGCCCCTGGTGTCGGCGAAACGTACTGCTGTGAGGAAACAATGAGTGATATAAAAGAGTTCCAGGGTAAAAACCTGGATGAGGCCATTGACTCCGCGTGCAAGCACTTCGACCTCAAGCGCGACAAGCTGGAGATCGAGATCGTCAGCGGCGGTTCTTCCGGCATCTTCGGACTCGTGGGCGTTAAGCCCGCCGTGGTGCGCGCCAAGCCGCGCGGCAGCTTCAAGTCCATGGTTCAGGAGACCGAGGAGGAACGCAAGCCCGCCCCGCGTCAGGAAAGGGCGGAGCGCGCCGAGAAGCCCGCGAGCAAGCAGCGCGAAAGTGCCCCGCGTGAAAGCGCCCCGCGCGAGACTCTCCAGCGTGAGACTGCCCCCCGCGAGGCTGGCCCCCGTGGCGAGTTTGTGACCGTGCCCGCCGAGGCCGATGAATTCGACGCCCCCGCCGCCAAGGAGGCCCAGGGCGATGCCCCTGCCGCCGCCGAGGGCGAGGGCCGCTCCCGCCGTGGCGAACGCGGCAGGCGCGGAGGCCGTGGCCGTGGCCGTGGCGAAGGCCGTTCCGAAGACCGTCCCCAGGGTGACCGTCCCCAGGGAGATAGGCCGCAGGGCGACAGGCCCCAGGGCGAACGTTCCCAGCAGTCCCGTGGCGACCGCCCCCAGGGTGAGCGTTCAGAACGTAGCGGCGACCGCTCGGAGCGTGGCTCCCAGCGCCGTGGCGAGCGTTCGCGCGGGGGCGAAAGCCAGCGCCGCGAAAGCACCCGCCGCGACCAGCCCCAGAACGGAGGCTTCAGCGAGGATGAGGAGAGCGGAGCGCCGCTCGGCATCGGCCACCTCGACCAGGCCCTGCTGGAGCAGGTGACCATTGAAGTGACCACCAAGCTGCTGGTCCCCCTCACCGAGGACGCCAAGGTCTCCGTGACCCTGCAGTCCGACCGCGTTCTGGTGCGCATCGACGACCCCGAGAATTCCGGCCTGCTCATTGGCCGCGAGGGCCAGACCCTGGCCTCCCTGCAATACCTCGTCAACCGCCTGGTTTCCAAGCGCATGGACGCCTCCGTGCGCGTGCAGATCGACACCGGCGACTACCGCGAGAACCAGGACGAGAAGCTGAGGCAGATCGCCCGGCACCTGGCGGACAAGGCGCTGGCCTCCGGGCGCACCCAGAGCACCCGTCCCATGAGCTCGTACCACCGCCGCGTGGTGCACCTGACCCTGCAGGAAGACGAGCAGGTCTTCACCCGCAGCAAGGGCGAGGGTTCCATGAAGCGCGTGCTCATTGTGCCCAAGCAGCGCGACCGCGACGGCGAATTGATTGAGGAGACCGCCCAGGACAGCCAGGAATAGCCCCGGCCACACACCAAGACGACCCGCCGCCGGGGTTGGTTGCGCACCGCTGCGCGGCCCCGGCGGCTTTTTTATTGCGGAGGCAGCATGACCCGCGCAGGGCTTGATTCGGACCGAGACACCATCGCCGCCATCGCCACCGCCCCAGGGGCCGGGGCCGTCGGCATCGTGCGCCTGAGCGGGCCCGCAGCCCAGAACATCGCCACCGCGCTGTTCCGTTCGCCCCACCCGGGCTTTGCGGGGCTCAAACCCCACCGGCTGCACCACGGGCGGCTGGTCGACCGCCAGGGCCGCACCCTGGACGAGGTGCTGGCCGCCAGCATGCCCGGTCCGGCCTCCTTCACCGGCGAGGACGTCGTCGAGCTGCACTGCCACGGCGGGGTGGCCGTGCTGCGCGCCGTGCTGGAGGAATGTCAGGCCCACGGGGCGCGGCTGGCCCGAGCGGGCGAATTTTCCCTGCGCGCCTTCCTTAACGGCAAGCTTGACCTGACCCAGGCCGAGGCCATAGCCGAGAGCATCGCCGCGCCCACCCGCGCCGCTCTGCACCTGGCGCAGATGAAGCTCTCCGGGGTCCTGGGCGGTCGCATCAACACCCTGCGCGAGAGCCTGGAGGCCCTGCGCGCCCAGCTGTGCCTGGCTGTGGATTTCCCCGAGGAGGACGTGGAGTGCCTGCCGCGTGCCGTTCTGGCCGGGGAGGCGCGGCGCGTGGCCGGGGAGGCCGGTGCGCTGCTCGCCGCCGCCCGCAGGGCGCGCGCCTGGCGCGAGGGGGCGCTGGCCGTGCTGGCCGGACCGGTGAACGCGGGCAAGTCGAGCCTCATGAACGCCCTGGTGGGCCGCATGCGGGCCATTGTTTCCGAGGCTCCCGGCACCACGCGCGACTACCTGGAGGAGGCGCTGGACCTCGACGGGCTGGTGGTGCGGCTGGTGGACACCGCGGGCCTGCGCGAGGACGAGGGCGTCGGCTCCGTGGAGGCCCAGGGCCAGGAGCTGAGCCGAGACTTCATGGCCCGCGCCGAGGCGGTTTTGTACCTGCTGGACGGCTCCCGGCCATTGCCGGAGGCCGAGCGTTCCGTGCTGCAAACCCTGGACCCCGCCCGGACGCTGGTGGTGCTGAACAAGGGCGATCTGCCCGCCGCAGAGCCGGACGTTCCGGAATTTCTTGCCGCGCTGGGTCTCGCGCAGGTGCGCATTTCCGCCCGCACCGGGCTTGGGGTGGAGGAGCTGGCGGCCAGGCTGCGCGAGCGGCTGCTGGCGGGCCATGCCGAACCCGACCCGGACGAGGTGGCCCCGAACGC
>JAVBYL010000314.1 GCA_030824035.1 Humidesulfovibrio sp. | reverse complement strand
TGGGAATGGCGACGCTGCCCCCGGCACTCCCACTCCTACGGTCACCAAGAACATCAACTGGCCGAGTTAGTTCTTTATTGTCAAATGTTGCACGGGAGGCCTTCGGGCCTCCCTTTTTTGCGTCCAAAAGCGGCAGCCTTACCTGCGCCTCCCCACATCAGGCTAGCCAAACCCGGCGGTCCCACGTATGCTCTACGTATGGATACTATTACCACTGAGGGCGCGATGAGTCGCACACCCCTGACGGCGCGCCGCCGCACCCGCCAGGCAGGCTTCACGATGATCGAACTCATCGCGGTCATCGTGATTTTGAGCATCCTCGCTGCCATGGTTGTTCCCCGCTACATGGGCCTCACCGATGAAGCAGCACAGCGCGCGGCGCGCGGGGCCCTGGCCGAAGGCTTCAACCAGTTCAAACTGGCCCATGCGCGGTACATCATCGCCAACGGCGGCAGCGCGCCCGTGGCCGTGGCCGATCTTGCACCGGACTACCTGAACGCCACCACCAGCCTGGGCGACTACACTGTGGTGTTCACCCAGGCGGGCGCGGGCGGAGACCTCACCCTTGAAGTGTACGCGGGCGCGGCCACCAGCGGCGACCCCCTGGCCACAAACACCGTTCCCTGGCCCTGAGCGCTGCTTTTTCTCCCTGATTTGCTATTGGTATTGCCGATCGGCGCATTTTCCCCTTTGATTTCCCGCTTCCTCGGAGCTATACGTATTGAGCGGCGCGGCCCTGGGCAAGGGCCTGCCCGCTGTGCCATCCCCACGCCTCAGGAGGCCCCCCGACATGGCCCAGATCAACGCGTTTTTCAACATGCTCCACGAATACGGCGGCAGCGACCTGCACCTGACCACCGGGTCCCAGCCGCTCATGCGCCTGCGGGGCCAGCTTCAGCGCGTCAAATACAAGGTCATGGAGCACGATGAGCTCAAGACCATGCTCTACGAGATCACGCCCGAGGCCAAGGTCAAGGAGTTCGAGGAACTGGGCGATGTGGACTTTGCCCACGAGGTGCCTGGGCTGGCGCGCTACCGCGTGAATTTTTTCATGCAGCACTGGGGCATTGCCGCCGTGTTCCGCGAAATTCCGCAAACCATCCTCACCGTGGAGCAGCTGGGCCTCACCCCCCGGCTGTGCGACCTGGCCATGATGAATAAGGGGCTGGTGCTGGTCACCGGGCCCACGGGCAGCGGCAAGTCCACCACCCTGGCCGCCATCATCGACCACGCCAACAAGAACCGCCGCGACCACATCCTCACCATCGAGGACCCCATCGAGTTCGTGCACAAGTCCCAGGGCTGCGTCATCAACCAGCGCGAGGTGGGGCGCGACACCAAGAGCTTCAAGGCCGCCCTGCGCGGAGCCCTGCGCGAGGACCCGGACATTATCCTGGTGGGCGAGATGCGCGACCTGGAGACCATCCAGCTGGCCCTGGAGGCCGCCGAGACCGGCCACCTGGTGTTCAGCACCCTGCACACCATCAACGCCGCCAAAACCGTGGACCGCATCATCGAGGTGTTCCCGGAGGAAACCCAGGCCCAGATCCGCACCAGCTTTGGCGAGTGCATGCGCGCCATCGTCTCCCAAACCCTGTTCAAGCGCATCGACAAGCCCGGCCGCGTGGCCGCCCAGGAGATTCTGGTGGGCACGCCCAGCGTGCGCAACCTCATCCGCGAGGGCAAGGTGCACCAGCTGGCCAGCGTGCTGCAAACCGGGCGCGACCACGGCATGCAGACCATGGACGACGAGATTTTCCGGCTGGTGGAGGCGGGCATCATCAGCCCGGCCGATGGCCTGGTGCAGGCCACGAACAAGGAAAAGTTCGCCAACGTGACCTAGGAGACCCCGCCATGAACATGACCCGCCCGCAGCTCGACGCCATCATGACCCAGGTGCTGGACCAGCACCCAAGCGTGGCGGACATCGTCATCACCACCGGCAAGGTCATCCAGGCCGAGGTGGACGGGCAGCTGCGGGACGCCGTGGTGACCCCGGACCTGGGCCGCCTTTCCCCCCTGGTGACCAAGGGCATGGCCCTGGCGCTCATAGGCGAGAACGCCCGGCTGCAAAAGGCCCTGGCGTCCAAGGGCTCCTGCGACCTTTCCTACGCCCTCACCGGCCGGGGCCGCTTCCGCGTCAATATCTTCAGCCAGCGCGGCAGCCTTGCCCTGGTCATGCGGCGGCTGCCCTCGCGCATTCCCACCATGGCGGAGCTGGGCCTGCCCGGAGCCTTCCAGGAAATGGCCGTGGAAAAGAACGGCCTCATCCTCGTCACCGGCGGCACGGGCAGCGGCAAGTCCAACTCCCTGGCCGCCCTCATCGACAGCATCAACTCCCACTACGCCGGGCACATCGTCACCCTGGAAGACCCCGTGGAGTTCACCCACCCGCACAAGGCCGGAACCGTGAACCAGCGCGAGCTCGGCATCGATTTTGACACCTTCGCCTCCGGCCTGCGCGCGGCCTTTCGCCAGGGGCCCAAGGTCATCCTGGTGGGCGAAATCCGCGACCCGGAGACCATGGAGATAGCCCTGCAGGCCGCCGGAACCGGGCACTTGGTGCTTTCCACCCTGCATACCACGGACACCGGCTCCACCATCAGCCGCGTGCTGGGGCTGTTTGGCCCGCAGGAGGAGCGCCTGGTGCGCATGCGCCTGGCGGAGTGCCTGCGCTACGTTGTTTCCCAGCGGCTGCTGCCCAAGGTGGGCGGCGGGCGCGTGGCCGTGTTCGAGGTGATGAAGAACACCCTGCGCGTCAAGGACCTCATCCTCCAGGGCGAGAGCGGCGAGAAAACCTTCTACAACGTGCTGGAGGCGGGCGGAACCTACGGCATGCAGACCTTCGACCAGCATCTGCTGCGGCTGTTTGAGGCCGGAGACATCACCGAGGAGACGGCCTTGCTTTCCGCCAGCGACCGTTCGCGCCTGGGCCAGCAGATGGACAAGGTGAAGACGAAGAAGGGCGAGAAGGTGACGTCACTGGTCATCGAGGGGCTGGACGAGGACCCCGCCCGGCCCTGAGGCGAGGCCGGGAAACGGAAGATTTTGTTTCCACGTAGCGGGTAACTGGTTCACACGCCGTGTTTTTTAAGGTACGGGTGAATCAGGAAAATACCCGAGCGACCAGTGGGGGCCGCCCGGCACCTTTCAGCAGAGGAGTTTGGGCCATGGCAGAGTACACTGAAGACAACCTTCCCGTCAGCATCCATCCCGATGATCTTGTCCGCTTCAATGACGGAACCACGGTGCGCTACGAAACCAGCGGCGAAGCCAAGGACATCATGCTCAACGACGACTTCAACGCCGCCGCCCAGCTGTTCCCTGGCTGCGACCACATGCTGAGCATCGGCGGCAAGCAGTACCGCATCAGCACCGGGTACGAGGAAAACTGCCTCGTGGAAGCCATCTAGCTCAACCTTCGGCCTTCCGCTCCGGCCTTGCCGGCCGGGGCGGTTGGACATAGCCCGCGCGGCCAAGTGGAGCCCTGACTTGAACAAGCATCTGCTCGTCACCATCAGCGAAGACCAGGTCGCCCACTGGGGCCTGCGCTTTGTGTGCGCCTTTTTCCAGAACAAGGAAGACATCCGCCTGACGCTGTTCAACACCGCGCCGCAGCCGCCCGCCGTTTGGGCGGAGGAAAAAAGCTATGAAACCCTGCGCGACAACGAGCAGGCGGGGCTCGCCCTCGTGGAGTCCGGCAAGCGGGCCATGGCCAGCGCGCGAGGCATTTTTCTGCAGGGCGGGTTCCAGCCCGGCCAGGTGGACGACAAGATCATTACCCGCAACTTTTCGCGCATTCAGGACATCATCCAGGAGGGCGAGCGCGGCCTGTACGACGCCGTGGTCTTTGGCCGCCGGGGCATGCTCAAGCTCCAGGACATGCTGGACAAGAGCGCAACCGAGGAGATGATGGCGGCCAAGTTCGCCTTTCCGCTGTGGGTGTGCCGCGATGTGGACTACGCGCGCCGGGGCGTGCTGCTCTGCGTGGACGACACCGAGGCCTTCCGGCGCATGGCCGACCACGTGGGCTTCATCCTCCAAGGCGAAACGGTGCATCCGGTGACCCTGCTGCGCGTGATGAAGAAGGGCGAGCCGCCGGAAAAGCCCGAAGGACTCTTCTCGGACGCCATCAGCGCCCTGGAGGAGAACGGGTTCCCCACGCGGCTCATCCGCACGCGCATAGAACAGGGCGACGACGTGGCCCAAACCATCCTGCGCGAGGCCGAGCGCGGACGCTATGCCGCCGTGGCCGTTGGGCGCACCGCGCTGCACACCGGCGGGTTGGCGCAGTTCTTCTTCACCTCCGTCACCCTCGCCTTGTTCCGCAAGCTTACCGGCGCAGCCCTCTGGGTCAGCAGGTAGCAGCAGGGCGCCGCCTTTGACTCTGGCAGGGGTTCCCGCCCGCCTGTGGTCTTTTTCAACGCAAAGCATCGGCCCAACGCAAAACACCGGCCCAACGCAAAACACCGGCCCAAGTGAGAGCGCCGGACAAGCAAAGCTCGTCCGGCGCTCTCACTTGGCCTGTGGGGGGCCGGGGGCGCAATCCCCCAAGACCAGCCTTAGAAGCCGTGCTCCTTCAAAAAGTCCATGCTGAGCTTGGAGGCTCCAGCATTTCCGGCCGCGCCGCCCTTTTCCAGCCAGGGGCCGAGCATGTTGCGAACGTATTTGCCGATGAGGTCGGTCTCCATGTTCACGCTGGTGCCTGGGGTCCAGCCGGAGATGGTCGTCTCGCGCTGGGTGGCGGGGATGATGTTGACGGAGAGCATGTCTGGGCCGCACTCGTTGACCGTGAGGCTGATGCCGTCCAGGGCCACGGAGCCTTTTGGCACCACCAGCGCGCCGAACTCCGCCGGGAAGCTCAGGGTGTAGATGCGGCTTTCGCCCGCGGGGCGGATGTCGCGCACCGTGGCCTGGCAGTCCACATGCCCGCTGACGAGGTGCCCGCCCAGGCGGTCGCCCAGGGCCAGGGCGCGCTCCAGGTTCACCATGCCGCCGGTTTTGAGCGCGCCGAGGTTGGTGTGGCGCAGGGTTTCGGCGCTGGCGTAGGCCGTGAACCAGCCGCTGCCAAAGGTTTCCACCGTCAGGCAGGTGCCGTTGACGGCGATGGATTCGCCGAGGACGATGGTGTCGAGGTCAAACAGGGCGCGCAGCTTCAGCCGCGTTTCCGCGCCGCGCGCTTCGGCGGCCTCCACGCGGCCCATGCCCTGAACGAGTCCGGTGAACATTTAGGCCCTCCGGGGCTTGTAGGTAAGCTTCAGGTCCTCGCCGCAAGAGGCGGCGTGGGCCAGACGGAACTGCAGGGCCTGGTCCATGCTCTGCACCGCGTCCCCGGCGAACAGGCTTTTGCCCTCGGCATCGCCCAGCACGCGCGGGGCCATGTACAGCACGAACTCGTCCACAAGGTTCTGGCGCGCCAGGCTCAGGGCCAGGTGCCCGCCGCCCTCGCACAGGGTGCGGTGGCAGCCCAGCTCGCCGCGCAGGCGCTCAAAGGCCGCGGCAAAACCCAGGCCCTCGCCCTGGCCCTCGCCGGAGCGCAGGCCCGTGGGCAGCTCCGGCAGACCCCAGATGTGCGTGCCGCGCTCGCGCAGTTCGTCGGCCAGAGGGGTTTTGGCGGAGTATTCGGTGGTCCAGAAGACCACCTGCTCCGGCCGCTGGCGCAAGATATTGAAGGTGGAATAGGCCTTGGGCAGCTTGCCGGTGACGACGACGGCATAGGGCTGCTGAAAGCCGTGGGGAAGTTCGGCGGCGTCCAGGCGGCAGGTGAGCTGCGGATTGTCGCCGTAGAAGGTGTTGCCGCCCACGATGACGGCCTGGACCTGGGCGCGCAGGCGGTGCACGTCCTTCATGGACTCCGGGCCGCTCACAGGCTGGGGGCGGCCGCCGCGCGCGGCGATCTTGCCGTCGATGGTGCTGGCCATTTTGAGGATGCTGTGGGGCCGGGCGGTGGTTTTCCAGAGCACGAACTCGTCGATGAGGTCGCGGCAGAGGGCTTCCTCCACGCCGGTGAGCACCTCGACCCCGGCGGCGCGCAGGGCCGCGATGCCCCCGCCTGAAACGTCCGGGTTGGGGTCGGCGCAGCCCACGACAACGCGCTTGATGCCCGCTTTGATGACGGCCTGGGTGCAGGGCGGGGTTTTGCCGTGGTGGTTGCAGGGCTCCAGGGTCACGTACAGGGTGCAGCCCGCCGGGTCCACGCCCTTGGCGGCGGCATCGGCCAGGCAGTTCACCTCGGCGTGGGGGCCGCCGTATTGCGCGTGCCAGCCCTCGGCCACAATCTGCCCGCCACGGGCCAGCACGGCGCCAACGCAGGGGTTGGGGGCCGCCCCGGCGCGTCCGCGCAGGGCCAGCTCCGCCGCGTGGAGCATGAAGCGGTCCTCAGGACCGATAGTCACCAGGCAAGTAGGCATGTTGCACCCCCGCTTCGGCGAGCATGGCGCTGGCCAGCTCATCCGGGTACTGTTCGGCGTAATAGATGGCCCGCACCTGACAGTTGATGAGCATTTTCGTGCAGATGAGGCAGGGCTCGGTGGTGCAGTAAATCTCCGCACCGGCAAGCGAAAGCCCGTGCAGGGCGCACTGGATGATGACGTTCTGCTCGGCGTGCAGGCCTCGGCACAGCTCGTGGCGCTGGCCGGAGGGCACGCCCAGCCGCTCGCGGATGCAGCCCACCTCGCGGCAGTGGGGCACTCCGGTGGGGGTGCCGTTGTACCCCGTGGCGATCATTCGTTTATCGCGCACGGCAACGGCACCCACCATCCGGCGCAGGCAGGTGGAGCGCTCCGCCACAAGGTGGGCGATGCGCATGAAGTAGTCGGGCCAGGGAACGCGGTCGCTCATGAATGGGCCTCCCGCCGGACGTGGACCCGGCCTGACTGTGCTGTTCTACCAGGCGTACAGGGGGAACTCGCGGGCGAAGTCTTCCACTTCCTCGCGGATCTCGTCCAGCACGGTGTCGTTGTCCATGTTCTCCAGGGCGGCGGCGATGCCCTCGGCCACGGCCTGCATGTCTTCCTCCACCATGCCGCGGGTGGTGAGCGCCGGGGTGCCGATGCGGAAGCCCGAGGTCACGGTGGGCGGCGTGGTGTCGAAGGGGATGCCGTTCTTGTTCACGGTGATGCCCGCCTTGTCCAGGGCGATCTCCGCGTCCTTGCCGCTGATGCCCTTCTTGGTCAGGTCAACCAGCATCAGGTGGGTGTCCGTGCCGCCGGAAACCAGGTCGAACCCGGCGTCCTTGAGGTTCTGGGCCAGGGCGCCGGCGTTTTTCAGCACCTGCTCCTGGTACAGCTTGAACCCGGGTTGCAGGGCCTCGCCAAAGGCCACGGCCTTGGCCGCGATGACGTGCATGAGCGGGCCGCCCTGGATGCCGGGGAAGATCTGCGAATTGAGGGTCTTGGTCTGGTCCTCGCTGGAGAGGATCATGCCGCCGCGCGGGCCGCGCAGGGTCTTGTGCGTGGTGGTGGTGGTGTAGTGCGCGTGCTCGATGCAGGAGGGGTGCAGCTCCGCGGCGATGAGCCCCGCGATGTGCGCCATGTCGACCATGAGCACCGCGCCAACCTCGTCGGCGATCTGGCGGAAGCGCTTGAAGTCGATGGTGCGCGGGTAGGCGCTGGCCCCCGCGATGATCATCTTGGGCTTGCTCTCCTTGGCCAGGCGCAGCACCTCGTCGTAGTCGATGGTCTGCGTCTCTTTGGTCACGCCGTAGGAGACGATGTTGAACAGCTTGCCGGAGAAGTTCACCGGGCTGCCGTGGGTCAGGTGGCCGCCGTGGTCCAGGCGCATGCCCAGCACGGTGTCTCCGGGCTTGCAGGCGGCGAAGTACACGGCCATGTTGGCCTGGGAGCCGGAGTGCGGCTGCACGTTGGCGTAACCCGCTCCAAACAGCACCTTGGCGCGGTCGCGGGCGATGTCCTCGGCCACGTCCACAAACTCGCAACCACCGTAGTAGCGCTTGCCGGGGTAGCCCTCGGCGTATTTATGCGTAAGGACGCTGCCCATGGCCTGGCGCACGGCCGAGGAGGTGAAGTTCTCCGAGGCGATGAGCTCGAGCTTGCCAACCTGGCGGTCGATTTCGCCGGCGATGGCCTCTGCGATTTCAGGGTCTTGAATGAAAAGCTCTTCCATGGTGCGGTCCTCGCTAGTGTGTTGAAAGGGCGGTTAGCCCTCGTATCTCTTGAACAGCATGCAGCCGTTGGTGCCGCCGAAGCCGAAGGAGTTGGACAGGGCGTACCGCACCTGCTTCTTGCGCGGGCCGTCGGCGCAGTAGTCCAGGTCGCACTCGGGGTCCGGGGTCAGCTGGTTGGCCGTGCCGGGAATGATGCCCTCGGCGATGGTCATGACGCTGAACACGGCCTCGACACCGCCCGCCGCGCCCAGCAAGTGGCCTATCTGGCCCTTGTTGCCGCAGATGGCGATGTTCTTGGCATGCGCGCCGAACACGCTCTTGATGGCGCGGGTCTCGCAGAGGTCGTTCAGGTACGTGGAGGTGCCGTGGGCGTTGATGTGGTCCACCTCGGAGGGGTCCACGCCGCCTTCCTCCAGCGCCTTCTGCATGGCGATGGCCGCGCCGGAGCCGTCCTCGGGCGGGGCGGTCATGTGGAAGGCGTCGCTGCTTGCGCCGCTGCCTACCACCTCGGCCAGGATCTTGGCGCCGCGCGCTGTGGCGTGCTCCAGGGACTCCAGCAGCAGCAGGCCGCAGCCTTCGCCCATGACAAAACCGTCGCGGTCTTTGTCAAAGGGGCGGGAGGCATGCTCCGGATCATCGTTGCGGGTGGACAGCGCTTTGAGGGCGTTGAACCCGGCGATGGACAGCGGGGTGATGGTGGACTCGGCGCCGCCGCAGATCATCACATCGTTGCGGCCGAGTTTGATCTCGGAGAACGCGCTGCCGATGGCGTGGGTGCCGCTGGCGCAAGCTGTGGTGGTGCACACGTTGGCGCCGCGCGCACCCTGTTCAATGGACACCATGCCCGCAGCCATGTTGGCGATGATTGTGGGAATGAAGAAAGGGCTGATGCGGCCCGGACCGGAGTCCACCAGCTTCTTGTGCTGGGTCTCGATGCCTTCGATGCCACCCAGTCCCACGCCAATGATGACGCCGGCTCGGTGAGCCTCTTCCGCCGGGATGGACCAGCCAGCCTGCTCCATGAGCATTTTGGAAGCGCTCACCGCGTACTGGGTGAACTTTTCCATGCGCCGGGCAGCTTTGGCGGGGATGTACTTGGTGGGGTCAAACCCCTTAACCTCGCCCGCAATGGTTGTGTCATGGCCGGTGGTATCAAAACTGGTGATCGTGCCGATGCCGGATTTTCCGGCCAGCAGGTTCTCCCAGTTCGTCTGCAGGTCGTTTCCAATGGGAGTGATGGCGGCCAAGGCCGTAACGACAACCCTTTTCATGAGGAAGCCCCGTGGTTCGGATTCACTCCCCTCGGCCGCGAGGGTCCGCAGGGGAGAAATAGGAAAGGAGCGCCCCACGCCCGTTCTTGCGCGGGGGGCGCTCCCAATGGATCATGCTCGGTGGTCCGTGGGGACTACTTGCGCTTTTCGACGTATTCGATGGCGTCCTTGACCTTGAGGATCTTCTGAGCCTCTTCGTCATCGATCTCCACGTCGAACTCTTCTTCCATGGCCATGATCAGCTCGGTGAGATCCAGGGAGTCGGCGCCCAGATCTTCCACGAAGGAGGCCTCGGGCTTCACTTCGTCGGCGGAAACGCCCAGCTGCTCAACGATGATGGCTTTAACTTTCTCGGCTACGGACATGAGTTCCTCCAAAAAGGGTTTTTCTAGTGTGATTACATGTACATGCCGCCATTGACGGCAAGGACCTGCCCGGTGACATAGCCCGCGCCCGGTCCCGCGAGGAACGAGACGGCGGCGGCAATGTCCTCGGACCCGCCCAAGCGGCCAAGGGGTATGCTTTCCAGCATTTTGGAAACAATGGCCTCAGGCAGACTGGCGGTCATGTCAGTCTGGATGAAGCCAGGGGTGACGGCGTTGACGGTGATGCCCCGACCGGCCAGCTCGCGCGCGGCGCTCTTGGTCAGGCCGATGAGCCCGGCCTTGGCGGCCACGTAGTTGGCCTGGCCCGCGTTGCCCATCTGCCCCACCACGCTGGCGATGTTGACGATGCGGCCCTGGCGCTGCTTCACCATGATCTTGGAGGCCTCGCGCAGGCAGGCGAAGGCGCCGGTCAGGTTCACCTGGATGACCCTGTCCCAGTCCTCGTCCTTCATGCGGATGATGAGGCCGTCCTTGGTGATGCCGGCGTTGTTCACCAGCACTTCCAGAGAGGCTTTGTCCTTGATCTCGTTTGCGAAAAATGCGGAAACGGCGTCACGGTCGCTGGCATCCAGCTTGAAGGCCTTGGCCTTCCCGCCAGCGGCCTCGATGGCGGCCACGACCTTGTCGGCTTCCTCGGGGCGGCTCACGTAGGTCAGGAAAACCTCGAAGCCGTCCTTGGCCAGGCGTTCGGCGCAGGCGCGGCCGATGCCGCGGGAGCCGCCGGTGACCAGCGCGACCTTGGGCAATTCGCTCATTGTGGTTCCTCGCTTCTCTCGGCGGTGGGTCTCCGCCGCCGGGTTTGGTCAGAGCCCCGTGTACCCTAAACGGGACCGGACTGCAAATGCGCTAGAACTGCACCAGGGCCGAGCCCCAGGTGAACCCGCCGCCGAAAGTGCCCAGCAGCACAAGGTTGCCGTCCTTGATGAACCCGGTGTCCCGGGCCTCGGAAAGGGCGATGATGACAGAGGCGGCGGAGGTGTTGCCGTACTTGTGCACGTTGGTGAACAGCTTTTCCG
>JAVBYL010000114.1 GCA_030824035.1 Humidesulfovibrio sp. | reverse complement strand
CTGGTGTGGCTGTACATCAGCTGGGTGCTGGTGCTGCTTGGGGCGGAGATATCCTACGCGGCCCAGAACCTGGGCAGCGCCGTGCGGCGGGGTCTGGCGGAGTCGCTGAGCCCGCACGGACGGCAGAAGGTGGCCCTGCTGGCGCTGGGGCATGTGGCGGCGCGGTTCATGGACGGACAGCAGCCCCAAAGTGTTGCCGAGATGTCGCGCGCGTTGCTGCTGCCGGAGAGCGCCGTCATGGACGCGCTGCAGCTGCTCTCGCAGTCGGGCATGACCGTGCCCATACGCGACGAGGATGCGCCGGGCTTCACCCTGGCGGTTGCGCCGGAGAACATCCGCATGTTCGATGTGGTTTCCGCAGTGCTGAGCTGCGCCGGGGCGCGGGAGTGCGGGGAGCTGTTCGCCCCGACGGGAGAGGCGGATGGCGTTCTGGAGGCATTCAGCCGGGCCGCTCAGGCCAGCGAGGCCAACGTGACCTTGGCGGAGTTCGCCAGGAGCATGCGCGCGGGCGTCAGCCCCGGTGTCGAATTGGGTGGGGTGGTTGCGGCGAACTAATAGGAGAACGGGTACTTGCGCCCGTCCTTTTCGTAGGTCTTGCTTTTCTCAAAGTCGAAGTCGAGCAGCTCCATGTCGTTTTCGCGCCGGGGTTTGCGCGCCAAACGGCAGGCAGCCAACCCGATGACGAACACGCCGCCCAGAACCCATAAGGCCAATTCGATCATGATCTTCCTTTTTTCGGCATCGTCCGCACTGGGCATCATAACAGGGTGAGCCAGGGAGCGACGTGCGCGCGACTGCGCATAACCCGTTGCGTAGGCCCAATAAACTCCACCAGGGGGGTGCTGTCAATGGGCATTCTTGTCCGGCGCGCATTGACAGAGGCCCACAGGATTCCATAAGGACTACGCATGGGCACGCAGAACAAATCCGCCACCAGCCAGACCAAGGCCGCAAAAACCCCCTTCGACGTCTTTGCAGACTATGTTGCGCAAAATCGCCTGAAGGTGACCCCGCAGCGCAGGCTCATACTGGACACCTTCCTGCAAGAGACGGGGCACGTCTCCGCCGAGGAGCTTTACGACAAGGTGAAGCGCCTCGACCCGGCCATAGGGCAGGCCACGGTGTACCGCACGCTCAAGCTCTTTTCCGGCTGCGGCTTGGCCGAGGCCGTGAGCTTCGCCGACGGCATAGCCCGCTACGAGCCCAACTTCGAGGCCGAGCACCACGACCACCTCATTTGCCAAGCCTGCGGCATGACCATCGAGATTGTGGACCCGATCATCGAGAAGCGGCAGGAGGAGCTGGCGGCCAAGTATGGCTACACCCTGGCGCGCCACCGCATGGACCTTTATGGCCTGTGCCCGGAGTGCCGCAAGGCCTAAGCCGTCTGCCTCTACTGCGCCGCCGCCGTCTTGGCGCGAAACGGCGTTCCCAGGAAGTAGAATACGAACTTCGCCACCTCCTGCACCACCGCGCTGGACGAGCCCTGGTGCGCCCACCACTTCTGGTCGAAGCGCTCGTAAGGCGTGGGCGACATGATGAGCTCCTTTTCGGCCATGGTGCCGGAGAGGATGAGCCCAGCCCTGCGGCAATGGTAGGGCGAGGTGACGACGAGCAGGCGCCCTGGGCCCGGTCCCAGGTCGGCGTCCAGCTGCCGCTTCAGGCTCTCGGCCTCCTCCACCGTGCTCAGCAGATCCTGCCCGTACACGCGCACCGCCTCGCGCGGGACGCCTTTGCGCTCCAGCACCAGCAGCATCTGGTCCTCCTGGCGCGGGCAGTCGAACCCAAGCTCGCACAGGGCCGTGGGCGGGTCGTAGCGGGGCCGCCCAAGGTAGATCACCGGGGCCAGGCCCTGGTGGTACAGGTCCGCCGCGTGCACGGCGCGGCGCAACTCGCCCGCCAGGATGACGATGGCGTCGGCCGGTCGCGGCTCGTCGTCCATGCGCAGCCAGTACCCGGCGCTCAGCACCAGGCCGCCGCCCACAAGCAGCCCAAGCAGCGTGAGCGCGCCGAGGGCTTGCAGCAAGAGGGCGACGAGGCGCTTCATGCTACACAGCCTCCCCGGGGTGGAAGGTTTCCACATAGCGGGCCTTGAGTTGGGCGAAGCGGCCCTGCTCGATGGCCTGGCGCGCCTGGCGGACCATGTTCAGGAAGAACGTGATGTTGTGCAGTGAGTTGAGCCGGTACGACAGGATCTCCTGGGCCACGTAAAGGTGACGCAGGTAGGCCTTGCTGAAGGTGCGGCAGGTGTAGCAGGCGCAGTCCGGGTCCAGGGGGCTGTCGTCCTCCTTGTACTCGGCGCGGCGGATGTTCACCTTCCCGCGCGAGGTGTACAGCGTGCCGTTGCGGGCGTTGCGCGTGGGCAGCACGCAGTCGAACATGTCCACCCCGGCCTCTATGCCCTCCAGGATGTCCAGGGGCGTGCCCACGCCCATGAGGTAGCGCGGCTTGTCCACCGGCATCAGCGGGGCGATGTGGTGCAGCATGTCGTACATTTCCGGAATGCTCTCGCCCACGCTCAGGCCGCCTATGGCCATGCCGTCGAAGTCGATCTGCGAGAGCTGCTCCAGGCTCCTCTCCCGCAGGTCTTTGAAGAACCCGCCCTGGATGATGCCGAAGAGCAGCTGGCCGTTGTGCCCCTTGGGGTGGGCCTCGCGGCAGCGCCTGGCCCAGCGGGTGGTCAGCTCCAGGGACTTGGCGGTGTAGTCGTAGTCCGCGCCGTAGGCCACGCATTCGTCCAGCACCATCATGATGTCCGAGCCGATGTTGTTCTGGATGCTCATGACCTTTTCCGGCGAGAAGAAGTGCTTGGAGCCGTCGATGTGCGAGCGGAACTCCACGCCCTGCTCGCTGATCTTGCGGATCTCCTTGAGGCTGAACACCTGGAAGCCGCCGCTGTCCGTCAGTATGGGCTTGCTCCAGTTGGCAAAGCGGTGCAGGCCGCCGCGCCGGGCCAGCAGCTCGTCGCCGGGGCGCAGGTACAGGTGGTAGGTGTTGCCCAGGATGATCTGCGAACCCGCGTTTTCCAGGTCGTCCGGGGCCAGGGCCTTGACGCTGCCCTGGGTGCCCACGGGCATGAAGATGGGCGTTTCCACAACGCCGTGCGCCGTGGTGAGGGCGGCGCGCCTGGCCTGACCGTCCGTGGCCTTGACGGTGAAGTGTCCGATGGGCTGTGAGGCTGTGCTGGTCATGTGAGTCCTTTGCGGGGGCAGAGTTCGTGCAGGGGGCAGGCGTCTTCCTCGGGTCGCTGGCAGCGGGGCTTGCGAGCCTCGCACACCTCCCGGCCGAAGTAGACGAGGAAATGGTTGATGTCCGACCACTGGCCGCGTTCGAACAGCGGCATCAGGTCGCGCTCAATGGCGACGGGGTCGCCGCTCTCGGTCAGCCCCAGGCGAAAGGCGATGCGCCGCACGTGGGTGTCCACGGCGATGCCCTCGTTGAGGCCGAAGGCGCTGCCAAGGACGATGTTGGCCGTTTTGCGCGCCACGCCCGGCAGGGTGATGAGCTCGGCCATGGTGCGCGGCACCTCGCCGCCGTATGCTTCCATGATGCGCGTTGCCGCGGCCTTGAGGTTCTTGGCCTTGTTGCGGAAGAATCCGGTGGAGTGCACCACGGCTTCGATCTCGGCCACATCGGCGGTGGCGAGGTCGGCTATGCGCGGCCAGCGGCCAAAGAGCACGGGCGTCACCTGGTTCACGCGGGCGTCCGTGCACTGGGCGGCCAGGGCCGTGGCCACCAGCAGCTCCCAGGCGTTGGTGAAGTCCAGGGCCGGGGCGGGCGCGGGGTAGCGTTTCGCCAGCAGGCGGAAAATGCTCTGGGCGCGCTTTTTAGTGCCGGGGGCGGCGGTCATGGGGCGGTCTCCTGCGGCGGTTGCCAGGGCGAGGGGTAGCATTTGGGGGCGTGGGAGGCAAGGCCGGCGGCGGTGCCGCGCATTTCCCGTTGCAAGCGCTGCTGAAGTGTGATTCAAAAAACCACGCGCGCCCTGGGGCGTTCCTGGGCGCGGCATCTTAACCGGCAGCGAGGATTACGTTGAAAAAGCTTATGTTTATTGTTGTCGGCCTGTACTCCCTGCTCATGCTGGCCTCCCTGGTGTACGCCCAGGCCAGCGCGGCCAAGCTCACCGCGGAGCGGTGTTCCCCCTGCCACGGCACGGAGCGCATTTGTGATAGGCTGGGCAAGCGCACGGCCGATGTATGGCAGCAGACCGTGAAGCGCATGGTGTCCAACGGCGCCAAGCTGACCCAGGAAGAGGCGTCCACCGTGTCGGAGTACCTCACCATCGCCAAGCCCGGCTCCAAGCATCTTTGCAAGTAGGAGCGCCATGGGCCACCGCCTCGTCTACGTCACCGCGCCCAGCGCCGAGGAGGCCGAACGCCTCGGCAGGCTGGCGGTGGAGTCGCGCCTGGCCGCCTGCGCCAACATCATTCCGGGCATGCGCTCGGTGTACTGGTGGCAGGGCAAGCTGGAAAGCGCGGAGGAGACCGTGCTGCTGCTGAAGACCACGGCGGCCCTGGTGGGGGAGCTGACCCAGGCCCTGACCGACGCCCACAGCTACGACTGCCCCTGCGTGGTGAGCCTGCCCATTGAGGGTGGCAACCCCGCATTTCTCAAGTGGATCGAGGACGAGACGCGCTGACCTGGCGCGTTTTCCGTTCCCCAAACGTCATCATAATCAGCGGCAAACCCGGCCGCCACACCCCGCCGGAACCCCCGGCCTCCCTGGAGGATAGCGCATGCACGTTTACGTTTCCGGCTCCCTGGCTCTGGACCGCATCATGAATTTCCCTGGCAAGTTCGCGGACCACATCCTGCCGGACAAGATCCACATCCTGAACGTCTGCTTCCTGCTGGATGGCATGGCCGAGCACTTTGGCGGCACTGCGGGCAACATCGCCTACAACCTGGCCATGATGGAGGAGAAGCCCCTCATCCTGGCCTGCGTGGGCAAAGACTTCGACGCCTACGGCAAGCGCCTGGACAGCCTGGGGCTTTCCCGCGCGGGCATCCGCACCGTGGCGGACCAGTTCACCGCCGGGGCGTACATCACCACCGACGAGAGCGACAACCAGATCACCGGCTTCAACCCCGGCGCCATGCGCGAGCGCTGCGGCTACCAGTTCCCGGCCAGCCACCAGGGCAAGGTCATGGGCATCATCTCCCCGGGCAACGTGCAGGATATGGTCGAGCTGCCGGAGTACTTCAAGAAAGCGGGCATCCCCTACATCTTCGATCCGGGCCAGCAGATCACCGCGCTCACCGGGGAGCAGATGACCCAGGCCATCACCGGCTCCTACGCGCTGTGCACCAACGACTACGAGCTGGAGATGGTCATGAAGGCCACGGGCCTTTCCAAGGCCGACCTGCTGGGCCGCACCGGCGCCCTCGTCACCACCCTGGGCGAGCAGGGCAGCATCATCAGCCAGGGCGCGGACGAAGTGAAGGTTGCCGCCGTGAAGGTGGAAAAGGCCCTGGACCCCACGGGCGCGGGCGATTCCTACCGCGCCGGGCTGCTCAAGGGCCTTTCGCTCGGCTGGACCCTGGCCGAGGCCGCCATGATCGGCGCCGCCGCCGCGGCCTTCTGTGTTGAGAAAAAGGGAACCCAGGAGCACAGCTTTACCTTGGAGAGCCTGAGCGCCCGCATGAAGGCGGCCTACGGCAAGACCCTGTAGCGCGCGAACCGTTTCCGCCCGGCCCGCTGGCGGCCAAAGGCCCTATTCGCGCAAGGGAGGTGGCCCATGATCGACCTCACGCCCGAAAGCGTCCAGGCCTACCTGCGCGCGGCCTATGGCGAGGACGCTCGCCTGCTCGACCTCGGGTCCATCGGCACCCTGGACAAGCAGGGCATCAAGCGCTTCGGCTACGGCAAGCCGCTCCTTGTCCACTTCGAGGTGGGCGGGCAGCGGCGCGAGGGCGTGCTGTCCATCATGCGCGGCGACAAGTACGGCCACCAGTTCTACTGGGACCGCGCCGCCATCCTCATGTTCCAGTACGAAACCTCGGCCCGGCTGCCGCGCCATGTGCGGCCGCTGGGGCTGGGGTATGTGGACGAGGCCGACAGGCTGGTGCCCGTGGCCGCGCCCAAGGAATTCTTCATCCTCAACGAAAAGCTTGAGGGCTACGACTACTTCGTGGACCTGGACCGCATCAGGAACGGAGGATTCCGGCCCGCCGACGTGGAGCAGGCCCGCGCCTTTGCCCGCTGGCTGGCCGAGGTGCACGCCACCAAAAAGGACGACGCGGACCTTTACTACCGGCACGTGCGCAACCTGCTTGGCGCCAGCGAGTGCATCATGGGCCTCGTCGACGAGGCCTTCCCGCACCCCTGCGAGTTCCTGCCTGATGCGGCGTTCGTGGCGCTGGAAAAGCGGCTCATCGACTGGCGCTGGCGCTTGCGCGGCTTTTCCCACCGGCTTTCCGCCGTGCACGGCGACTTCCACCCCTGGAACGTGCTGGTGGACGGCGCGGGCGGCTTCTCCGTGCTGGACCGCAGCCGGGGCGAGTGGGGCGAGCCGGCGGGCGATGTGGCCACCATGGCCGCCAACTACCTGCTCTTCGGGCTCTTGTCCTCCCCGGAGCAGGGCCTGCTGGCCGGGCCCTTCGAAACGCTCTGGCGGGCCTTTTTCAAGGAGTACCTGGAGCGCTCTGGCGACCAGGATTGCCTGCGGGCCATGGCTCCGTTCTTCGTGTTCCGCGCCCTGGTCATCGTCTCGCCGGAGTGGTACCCGGACCACCCGCTGCCCGTGCGCCGCGCCCTGGTGCGCTTCCTCACCCATGTGCTGGAGGATGACATTTTCGACTGGCGGCACGTGAACCGCTACCTGGAGTAGCCGTGGACGACGCAATGGCCCAGTATGATGATATGGCCCAAAATGATTTAGGCCAGAATGGTGATATGGCCCAGAATGGTGTTGCGGACCAGAACGCCGTCTCGCCCGGCTGGGCGTTGTGGTTCACCGGCCTGCCCGGCAGCGGCAAGAGCACCATTGCCCGCGCGGCCTACCAGGGCCTGCTGGCCCAGGGGCGTGATGTCCAGATGCTCGTCATGGACGAGCGGCGCAAAGTCTACGTGCCCAAGCCCGCGTACACCGCCGAGGAGCGCGTGGAGGCTTACGCCCGCCTTGCGGCGGAGGCGGCGGAGCTTGCCGCCCAGGGCCACGGGGTCATCATCGACGCCACGGCGCACCGGCTGGAGTGGCGGCAGGCCGCGCGGCAGCTTATTCCGCGCATGGCGGAGGCGCATGTGCGCTGCCCCCTGGCCGAGGCCATGCGCCGGGAGGCCGTGCGCTCGTTCCAGGCCGCGCACCACGGCAAAACGCGCGGCTACGTCACCCCCGGCCTGTACGCCAAGGCCCTGGAGCGCAAGCATTCCGGCATACCCGTGCCGGGCCTGGGCGAGGTGGTGGGCGTGGATGTGGCCTTTGAGGAAGACCCGGCCGCCGAGTGTGTTTTGGACGCCCTGCGCCCGGTGGAGGAGAACGCCGCCGTCGTGCTGGCCTTTGTGCGCGGGTGGCTCGGGGAGCCGCGATGAGCCTGCCCCCGGAGGCCATGGCCGAGGCCGCCTACGCTTTTGGTCTGTGGACGGGCTGGGCCGTGCTGCACAGCGTGCTGGCCTCGCGCCGGGTGAAGGCCGCGGTGGAGCTGGTGGCCGGGCCGGTGCGGTTTCCGTTGTATCCGCTGGGCTACACCCTCATCAGCCTGTGGACGTTTTATGTGGTGATGCAAAAGGAGCCGGACCTGCCGCAACTCATCTGGCTGGTGGAGGGCGCGGCGGGCTATGGCATGCATGCGCTGCAGGCCGCCGGGGTGGGGCTGCTGGTCTGGGCGGCCTTCACGGTGGATGGCCTGGCCTTTTTGGGGTTGCGCCAGCTTGGGCACCTGCTGCGCCGCCAGCTGCCGCAGGAGCCGGACCCGGTGCGCGCCTTCCGCACCGGCGGGGCGTATGGCTTCGTCCGCCACCCCATGCACCTGGGCGGCATCTTGATTCTGGCCCTCCAGCCGCGCATGACCCTGAACGCGCTGGTCTTCGCCGTGTTCGGTTGCCTGTACATCGTTGTGGGTTCCCTGCTGGAGGAGCGGCGCATGGCGGCGACCCTGGGCGAGCTGTGGGACGACTACCGCCGGAAGGTTCCGATGTTCCTGCCCTGGCCCAGGCCTTAGCTCAGCCGCTCTTGGCCGACGAATCGCCGCCCTGGGGCGTTGACCTTCTCCCCCAAGGGGTCTATTTCCGCTTCCGCAAGGGGTGCCCCCGGCCGCAGGGTCGTGGCGCGCTCCTTATCCTGCACCCCGGAGCCCCGCTTGGAAAAGACCTTCCACATAGTGACCTTTGGTTGCCAAATGAACGTCAATGATTCCGACTGGCTGGCGCGCGCGCTGGTGAGCCGGGGCTGGCGGCAGGCGCCGGAGGAGGAGGCCTGGCTCTTTGTGGTGAACACCTGCAGCGTGCGCGATAAGCCGGAGCAGAAGGTGTACAGCGAGCTGGGGCGGCTGGACCTGCACCGCAAGGCCAAGCCCGGCCTCACGGCGGCGGTGGGCGGGTGCGTGGCCCAGCAGATAGGCCGGGGGTTCTTCGAGCGTTTTCCCTTCGTGCGGCTGGTATTCGGGTCCGATGGCATCGCGGGCGCGCCGGACGCGGCGGATCAATTGGCCGAGGACCCTTCGGCGCGCATCGCCCTGCTGAATTTCGAGGCGGAGTACCCGGAGCGCGACACGCTGCTGCGCGCCATGCCCAAGACCACTGTACCCGCTGCCCTCACTCCTGCTTTCGACGCCGACGCGGGCGAGCCGGAGGCTGGGCCAGCCCAGGCCTTTGTGAACATCATGCAGGGCTGCGACAACTTCTGCGCCTACTGCATCGTGCCCTACACGCGCGGACGGCAGAAGTCGCGCCAGCCGGAGGCCGTGCTGGAGGAGTGCCGCACGCGGGTGGAGCAGGGCGCGCGCGAGATCACGCTGCTTGGCCAGAACGTCAACAGCTACGGGCTGGACCCCTCGCGCGGGGGAAGCCGCGACGGCGTGGGCTTTGCCGAACTGCTGCGGCAGGTGGCGGCCATCCCCGGCCTGCTGCGCCTGCGCTTCACCACCTCCCACCCCAAGGACATCGACCCGGCGGTCATCCGCGCCTTTGGCGAGTTGGAGAACCTGTGCCCCTCCCTGCACCTGCCCCTGCAGGCCGGCAGCGACGAGGTGCTGCGGCGCATGGGCCGCAAGTACGACCGCGCCCGCTACCTGGGCATTGTGGAGGCCCTGCGCGCCGCCCGGCCAGACATCGCCCTCACCACAGACCTCATCGTGGGCTTCCCCGGCGAAACAGAGGAAGACTTCCAGGCCACTCTGGACATGATGGAGCGCGTGCGCTTCGAATCGAGCTTTTCCTTCCGCTACTCCGACCGCCCCGGCGTGGCCGCCGTGCGCATGACGCCGAAGATTTCCGACGAGGTGGGACAGGATCGCCTGTTGCGCTTGCAGTCTTTGCAAAATATCATTACTAAAGAAAGTCTAAAGACGCTGGAAGGGCAGGAAACCGATGTTTTGCTGGAGGCCATGAGCCGCAAGCAGGACGGAGGCGAGCCTTTCTGGCGCGGGCGCGACGGGGGCGGGCGTGTGGTGAACGTGCGCGTTTCCGGTGGTCTGGAGGGCGGTGTTCCGTTGGCGGGACGCATGCTCCGGGTGCGCCTGGTGGAGGCCAAGAACCACTCCCTGCTTGGGGATAAGGTGGGCCTGCCGTGGTAGAAATGAAGGTTTACGGCCTGGCCGTGGACGACAAGGCGCAGTCGCCGGTGCTCATCCTCAAGGACGAGTCCCGCGATCTTGCCTTGCCCATATGGATAGGCCCGGTGGAAGCCATGGCCATTTCCCTGGCGCTGAACGAGGTGGAGACGCCCCGGCCCATGACGCACGACCTGTGCGTGCGGCTGGTGCAGAGCCTGGGCGGCCTTGTGCTCTCGGTGGAGGTCGTGGACCTGCGCGAGGGCACGTTCTACGCCGAGATCGTGGTGAGCGTCGCCGGGCAGATCCACCGCGTGGACTGCCGACCCTCCGACGCCGTGGCCCTGGCCGTGCGCGCCCGCGTGCCCATCCGCGTGGCCGAGGCCGTGCTGGAGGGCGCTGGCACGCGCTCCCTGGAGAGCACCAAGGCGCAGTTCGCCGGGGTGGACCTGGACCGCGACAAGTGGACCGAGGAACTTGAGAATCTTTCCCCCGACGAAATAAAGTACAAGATGTGAGGCGGCCATGATCGACCTGCACATGCACACGACCTTCAGCGACGGGGAGCTGATCCCCGCCGAGCTCATCCGCAGGGCCAAGGTGGCTGGCTACAAGGCCATGGCCATCACCGACCACGCCGACGCGAGCAACATCGCCCTGATTTTGGAGAACGTGCGCCGCCTGACCCTGAACTACGGCCACTTTTTCGATATGGACGTGCTGGCCGGAGTGGAGCTGACCCACGTGCCGCCCGCCCTCATGGCCGACTTTGCGCGCATGGCCCGCGAGGCCGGGGCGCAGATCGTGGTGTGCCATGGCGAAACCGTGGTGGAGCCCGTGGCCCAGGGAACCAACCTGGCGGCCATCGAGGCAGGAGTCGACGTGCTGGCCCACCCCGGGCTCATCACCGAGGTGGAGGTGAAGCTGGCGGCGGAGCGCGGCGTGGCGCTGGAGATAACCACCCGGCGCGGCCACAGCTACTGCAACGGCCATGTGGCCACCCTGGCGCGCGCCTTTGGGGCCAAGCTCGTCATCGACAACGACGCCCACGCCCCCGGCGACCTGCTGGGCGAGGAGCTGCGGCGCAAGGTGGCTTACGGCGCGGGG
>JAVBYL010000248.1 GCA_030824035.1 Humidesulfovibrio sp. | reverse complement strand
AAGGGGGTGGGCGGGGGCGCGGCAAGGAGCGCAAAGGACGGATTGCCCTTGGCTTTCGCCTCTGCTAATATATGCGGATATCTGGGCGGGCGGAATGCCGCCGCGCCCCACCCCCTGTCCGAGAGGATGCCGTGGTTTCCAACTCTTCCCAGCGCATCGTATTGGAGCTGCCGCCGGATACGGCCTTTTTGCCGGCCACGGTGGCGGCAACGGAGAACGCCTGCAAGGTGTTCGGCCTGGATGGCGGCAAAACCCTGCGGCTGGCCCTGGCCGTGGAGGAATTCTTCGCCTACCTGTGCCGTCACGCCGGGCGCGAGGAACCCATCCGCCTGACCTTGTCGCAGGGGGGCACCTTCGCCAGGGCGGACTTCCGCTTTCGCGCCGGGGAGGTGAACCTGCGGGCGCTGAACTTCGCCGCCAGCGTGGACCTTGAGGAAGAAGGCGGCGCGGAGCTGGGCCTGCTGGTGGCCGCGCGCACCACGGACCGCTGCGATCTGGAGCGCTCCGGGCCGGATGTGTTCCACCTGCGCGCCGAGGTGGACCGCAGCTACCCCAAGGGCGAGCCCATCACCGCCGCCCAGCAGCTGACCCCGCCCCTGCGGCTGGACCACGCCCCGGCCTCCGGCGCGCTGCAACACGCGGCGCTGCTGGCCGCCGGGCGCTACCCCACGCGGCTGCGGCCCAACAGCTTTTCCCAGCCCGCCAGGTTTGCGGACATGGTGGCAGCGGGCCAGTACCAAGCGCTGCTGGCCCTGGACACGGCGGACCGCCCCGCCGGGCTGCTCTGCTGGCGCGATTCCGGCCGCAGGGCGGTGGTTTTTTCCGGTCCGTACGTCTTCGACCCGGCCCACGCCGCGGAGACCGCCCGCCTGCTGACGGAGGGTTTCCTTTCCCGCGTGGCCCGCACGGAGGCGCTCTGCGCCTACAGCGAGCGCCCCACGGCCGACCTGCCCCAGGGCTGGTTCGAGAGCCTGGGCTCGCTGACCCTGCACTGCCTGGAGTCCTCCCCAGAGGGCGAGTCGGTGGACCAGCCCGCCCACTTCCGCCACCTGCGGGAAGACGCTGGCGCGGCCATCTGGGCCCACCTGGACCTGCAGCCCTTCCTGCGGCGCGAGTACGACCGTTTGGCCTTCTCCCGCGATGTGCTGGCCGCCGCGCCCACCGACCCGGCGCGACTGCCCGCCTATTCGCTGCTGGCCACCTCCCTCGATCGCGCGCGCGGGCTGGCCGTGCTGCGGCCCCTGCTGGACGGGCGCGACCTGCAGGCCAACCTGGCGGCCCATGTGGCGTCCATCTCGGAGCAGGGCCTGCGCGACATTCTGCTGCACCTGGACCTTTCCGAGCCCTGGCAGGGGGCGCTGGCCCCGGCCTTGGCCGCCTGCGGCTTCGAGCCCAGGCTTGTGCTGCCCCACGCGGGCAAATCCGACATACTGGTGTGCCAACATGTCTCCGGCCATTGCTGAGCTCGTCCCGGAGTACATCCGGGCCTTTGAGGCATACACCCCCAGCCGCCCGGACCCCGTGCTGATGAAGCAGTACGGGGTGGAGCACCTGCACAGGCTGAACAACAACGAGAACGCCCTGGGCCCGCCAGCGGCGGCGCGCAAGGTCATCGAGGCCTTCGAAGCCCAGCGCTCGGCCATTTACCCCAGCGGCGACTGTTACGCCCTGCGCCTGATGCTGGCCGAACGCTTCGGCAAGGACCCGGACCGCTTCCTGGTGGGCAACGGCTCCTGCGAGGTCATCGCCAGCGTCATCAAGGCCTTTTGCGAAAAGGGCGACAACATCATCACCGCCGACAAGACCTTTGCGGTGTACGAGTGGGTGGCGGAGTTCTCCGGCTTTCAAGCCCGGCTCATTCCGCTCAAGGACTGGGGCTTCGACCCCGACGGCATGCTGGCCGCCATGGACGGGCGCACCAAGATACTCTTCGTGTGCAACCCGAACAACCCCACGGGCACCTGGTGGGACAAGGACACCATGGAGCGCTTTCTGCGCGCCGTGGCTGGGCGGGCCATCGTGGTCATCGACGAGGCCTACTGCGAATATGTGGACGACGACCGCTTCCCCGACGGCATGGAGCTCATGGAGCGCCACCCCAACGTGGTGGTGTTCCGCACCTTTTCCAAAATGTACGCCCTGGCGGGCTTGCGCGTGGGCTACGTGTGCGGCCAGCGCGAGGTGGTGGACTACATCCGCCGCACGCACATCGTGTATTCCGTCAACTCCCTGGGCCAGCCCGCCGCCGCGGCAGCCCTGGCGGACGATGCCGAACACATCGCGGCCACGCGGCGCATGGTGGCCGAGGCGCGGGGGCTGCTGCTCCCGGCCTTCGACGAGCTGGGCCTCAGGTACGTCTCCGGCGATGGCAACTTCGTCATGGTGGAAACACCGGCCTCGGACTCGCTGATTTACCGCCAGCTTATGCGCCGGGGGGTGATGGTGCGCACCATGACGGGGTTCCGCTTTCCCAACTGGGTGCGCGTGAGCCTGGTGCAGCAGCCGGTGATGCAGGACTTCCTGGCGGCCTTCCGCGAGGTATTGGGTGTTGTGGGCGGCCAGGAGCCCGGGGCGGGAGCAGCGCCGTGAGCAACTGCGGACATGCCGTGGGGGAGAGGGGCGCCGCTGACACCCAGCCTCAGCCTCAACACCCGAGCCTGTGGAGCTTCGAGTTCATGGCGCTCTGCGCCATCAGCGTGCTGGCGTTCTGCAACATCGCCATTTTCTATGGTTTTTACGCATACCTGACGGAGATAGGCATCCCACCCGCCTGGCGCGGGCCGCTGATGGGGCTGGAGCCCCTCACCGCGTTGTTGGTGCGTCCCTTTCTGGGCCGTTTTCTGACCCTGGCCAACGGCGTGCGGTTCATGCGCGTGGGCCTGTGCCTGGCCACGCTCTCGCTGCTGTGCTATCCCTTCACCACCAGCATCCCGGCCCTGGCCGCCGTGCGCGTGTTGCACGGCGCGGGCTTCGTCATCATCGCGGGCGGGCTCATGGGCATCCTCACGGCCTTCCTCCCGCGTGAGAAGAGCGCCCAAGGCTTCGGGCTCTTCTCCGTCACCATCCTCATTCCCTACGCCATCATGCCGCCCTTTGTGGAACTGCTGCTGCCGCTTTTGCCCGGCCACGGGTGGGCCTACGCCGTTGCCGCGCCGCTCATGCTCCCGGCCTTTTTCCTGCTCATCCCCCTGGGGCGCAAAACCAGCGCCATGGCCAGCGCCATGTCGCCGGAGCACCTGGAAAGGCCCTCCTGGGCGGAGGTGAACGCCGGGGTGCGGAGCGCGGGCGTGCTGCTGCTGGTTGTGGCCAACACGTGCCTGGTGGCCGCGCACTCCCTGGTGTTCTTCTTCATGCGCGATTTCGCCCTGGGCCTTGGCGCGGGCAATCCCGGCATGTTCTTCACCTGCGCCAACGCGGCCACCATCTCCCTGCGCGTGCTGGGCGCGCGCGCCCTCAACCGCATTGATCAGGGCGGAACGCTGGCGCGGGCCTTTTTCGGCCTGGCCGCGCTGCTGCCGCTGTTCGTGTGGGCCGGAATTCCCGGAGTGCTTTGGGGCATGGCCGCGCTGTACGGCACCGGCATGGCGCTCACCATGCCGCTCATCAACGCCAGCATGCAGCACATCTCCCCGCCCAGGCTGCGGGCCTTCAACGCCAACCTGCTCATGGTGGCCGTGGATGCGGGCTTTTTTGTGGGGCCCTTTGTGGGGGGCATGCTCATGGCCGCCGGGTGGACCGTGGGCGGCCTGTTCGGACTGGGCGGGGTACTCATGGCCTGCGCCGGGTTCTGCGTGTTGCCGGTGGCCCGGCAGATGCTCCTGGCCAAGGAATTGGGCTAGAAACGGGCGAGAAAGCGGGCGAGAGCCCCTTACAGCGCCACAAGCCTCAGCAGCAGGTTGCCCGCCACGGTGCGGCGGTAGTCCGCGCTGGCGCGCACATCGTCCATGGGCTTGACGTGCGCGCGCACCACGGCGGCGGCCTCGCCCAAGGCGGTGAGGCTGAGCCTGCGGCCCACCAGCACCGCCTCCGCCTCTGGGCAACGCCACACTGTGGGGCCAACGCTGCCCCAGGCCAGCCGCGCCTCGGCCACCGTGCCGCCGCGTTCCGTGCGGAGCAGCGCGGCCAAGCTGACCACAGCCACGGCCAGGGCGTTTCTGCGGCCCACCTTTTCGAAATGCTGCATCCAGCCCGCGCCGGGCAGGGGCACATGCACCGCCGCGAGCACCTCGCCGGGGGCCAGGGCCGTGCGCCCCGGTCCGGTGATGAATTCCGCCAGGGGCAGCCGCCGCGTGCCCGCGCCATGAGGCCGGGCGGAGGCCAGCTCCACCTCCGCGCCCAGCGCCATGAGGGGGGGCAGGGTGTCCCCCGCCGGGGAGGCGGTGCAGGTGTTGCCGCCCAGGGTGCCCATGTTGCGGATGGGCGGTGAGCCCAGCTCGGACAGGGCCTGGGCCAGCATGGGCAGCCGCGCCCGCACCAGCGGGTGGGCCAGCAGCTCGGTGTGGGTGGTGGTCGCGCCAAGGCGCAGACCGCGCCCCAGGCCTTCGCCCCCGGTCTCGGAAATGCCGCGCAGCTCGGGGATTTTATCCAGGCTCACGAGGGCAGCGGCGGTTTCCCGGCCGGAGCGCAGGCGCACCAGCAGGTCCGTGCCGCCAGCCAATACGCGCGCGCCGGGCTCTGCCAGGGTCTGGAACAGCTCGGCCCTGGTGCGTGGGAACAGCACGTTCATGGGCGCTCCCCTTCGTTCTCCGCGCAGGGCGCGCCGGGTTCCTCGGCGGAGTCCTCGCCCGCGAAATCTTTGGCCACGGCCTGCACCGCGTCCACAATCTTCACATAGCCCGTGCAGCGGCACAGGTTGCCGGAAAGACCCTGGCGGATTTCCGCGCGCGTGGGGGCGGGGTTCTGCTCCAGCAGGGCGGCGGCGGCCACCACCATGCCCGGGGTGCAGTAGCCGCACTGCACGGCCCCGTGCTCGGCAAAGGCGCGCTGCAGGGGGTGCGGGTCGGCCTGGGTTCCCAGCCCCGCCGCGGTGACCACCTCGCGGCCCTCCAGCTGCGCGGCGAGCATCAGACAGGCCAGGCGATGCACGCCGTCCACCAGGATGGAGCAGGCCCCGCACTCGCCCGTGCCGCAGCCCTCCTTCACCTCCAGGGCGCGGTGGTCGTGGCACACCAGGTCAAAGCCCAGCAGGTCCTCGTGGGTCACGTCCTCGCGCAGCAGGTCGATGGCGCGGCGGTCCGGGGCGGTCTCGAGCACCACCTGGTGGCCGTTCAGGATGAAGGAAAGCCTCATGCGCGCCTCCGTTTGCGGGATGAGCCGCGCGCGCCCAGCAGCGCCAGCACGCGCTCCGGGGTGTAGGGCAGCTGGTGCGGGCGGGTTCCGGTGGCGTCCTCCAGGGCGGCTGCCAGGGCCGGACCGGGGCCGTTGATGCCCACCTCGCCCACGCCCTTCAGCCCGTGGGGGCCGGTTTCCTCGTCGCCCTCCGCCGCAAGGGAGAGCACATCCGGCACGTCCAGCGCCGTGGGCAGCAGGTAGGTGGAAAGGTCGCCGGTGAGGATGCGCCCCTCCCGAAGCTGAAAGTCTTCCGTGAGCGCATAGCCCAGGCCCTGTGCCGCGCCGCCCTGTGCCTGCTGGTCGAAGCAGCAGCGGTCCAGCACCTTGCCGCCGTCGGTGACGGCGAGGTAGTCGCACACGCGCACCCGGCCCGTGAGTTCGTCCACCTCGATGCGCGCCAGGTGCGCGGCATGGGCGAAGATGAGGTGCGGGAAGCCGATGAGGAAGTCGCGCCCGGTGTTTGGCGGGTTCTGGGCCACGGGCATGAGGAATTCGGCCACACAGACGCGGTCGTCGTGGGTGAGGTACCCGGCCAGCAGCTTGAGCGGGACCACGCGGCCCGTGGGGATGTGGCGCACCGCGCCGGGGATGAGCTCCAGGCTGTCCAGCTCGTCCGCCAAGAGGGGCATGGCGGCGCGGGAGATGAGCTTGCGCCGCATGGCTCCGCAGGCCTTGAGGAGCGCGTTGCCGTAAGTGTAGGTGGTGCGCCCGGCGGAGGACGAGCCCGAGGGGTGGCAGCGCTCGGTGTCGGGCTGGATGAGCTGAATGGCCCCGGCCTGCTGGTTCAGCTCCTGGGCGGCCAGCAGCGCGAAGGCCGCGGCGTTGCCCTGGCCCATGTCCGCAACGGCGTTGTACACCAGAAATTCGCCCGCCTCGGTGAATTCCACCTTGGCGATGGCCATGTCGGGCAGGCCGCGCCCGTAGCCCATGCCGTTGAATACGGCGGCCAGGCCCACGCCCCTGCGGGTGAAGGGCGGCGCGGCGGCACGCCAGTCCCGGCGCGTGGTCCACAGGGGGTGCGCGGCCAGGGTGTCCAGGCATTCCACAAGGTGCACGGAGCTGCTGAGCCGGACGCCGCAGGGGTTTTCATCGCCCCGGCGGAGGGCGTTCTTGCGGCGCAGCGCCAGGGGGTCCAGGCACAATTTGGCCGCCAGGGCGTCCAGCATGCCCTCGAAGGCCGGGCAGGTTTGGGCCACGCCAAAGCCCCGGAAGGCCCCGGCGATGGGATTGTTGGTGTATACGCAGCGGCCCTCGATGCGCACGTGGGGGATGCGGTAGGGCCCGGCGGCGTGCTCCATTCCCAGCTCCATCACCTCGCCACCCAGGTGGGCGTAAGCGCCTGTGTCGTAAACCAAGCGGCAGGAGAGGGCCAGCAACGTGCCGTCCTTTTCCGCTCCCACGGTGTAGCGCAGGCGCACGGCGTGGCGCTTGTAGCCCGCCAGGATGCTCTCCTCGCGGTCCCAGGCCAGGCGCACCGGGCGGCCCTTGGCGTGCAGCGCGGCCAGGCCCAGCAGGCACTGCGCCGTGGAGCCGTCCTTGCCGCCGAACCCGCCGCCCAGGTACGGCGCGCGTACACGGATGTGCAGGGGATTCAGCCCCAGGGCGTGGCCGATTTCGAAGCGGTCGCGGAAGGGGGCCTGAGTGCTCACGGTCATGTCGAGGAGGCCATCGGGTGTGATTTGCGCAAAGCCGCCCTGCGGTTCCAGGAAGGCGTGCTCCTGCACCGGGGTGGAAAATTCGCCGCGCAGCACCACTGGCGCGTTCTTCAGCGCCTCGCGGGCGTTGCCTTTTTCGATGCGCGCGCCAAGGAGCAGGTTGCCGCCTTTGTGCTCCGGGTGCAGCAGGGGCGCGCCCTTCTTCAGCGCCTGTTCGGGGTCGAACACCGCCGGCAGGGGCCGCAAATCGGCCCGCAGCAGCGCCAGGGCGTGGCGCAGCGCAGGGGCGGACTCCGCCAGCACCAGGGCCACGGGGTCGCCCATGTGGCGGATGACCTCGCCGCAGAGCACGGGCTGGTCCTTGTGGATGATGCCCTGTCGGTTGGTGCCGGGCACATCCGCGGCGGTGAGCACGCGCAACACGCCCGGAACCGCCAGGGCGGCCCGCACCGAGGCCTCGTCCAGCCCGAGCACCTGGGCATGGGCCAGCCCCAGCGCCGCGCCGGGGCGGTAGGCTCCGGCCCACAGGCTCTCTGCCGGGGCCTGGTCCAGGGCGTAGCGTTCGGTGCCGGTGGCCTTGGAAAGGGCATCGGCGCGCGGGCGGGGTGCTGGGCGTGAAATCATGGGCCTCCTTGCCAACCGTACAGGCATTTTGTACTTAGCCCCAAATGAAAAAGTCTGTCAATTTCGTCTGGAATTTGCGCTGTCGGCCTCCGGAGGACGTTTTACCCCCCGTGGCCTTGGCGGCGGGGCCTGCGGCATGAGCGGGCGCACCACCCTGTTGCTCATGCGGCACGGCCAGATCATCCAGGAACCCACCGGCCCGGATGGCTCCCGCCGCTACGTGGGCGACCGCGACATTCCCCTGGACGAAACCGGCCGCGCCCAGGCCCGCGAGGCCGCACGCCTGCTTGGCGGGGGCTGTGGCTCCCTGCCCTTGCCTGCCAGCTTGCCTATCCGCTTGCCTGTGCGCTTGGCTGTCTCCAGCGATCTTTCCCGCAGCGTGGAAACCGCCAGCTTGGCCTTGACGGGCCTGGCCTCGAGGAATCCCACCCCGGCGGATTCTGGCCAGGGAGATATTTGCCTGGAGTTGTCGCGTGAGCCCGCCCTGCGCGAGATCAGCCTGGGCCAGTGGCAGGGCATGTACCCGGCCGAGGTGCGCCAGCAGTACCCCGGCCAGTGGGAGGCCAGGGGGGCGGACCTTGCGGGGTTCCGCCCGCCCGGCGGCGAAAATTTTGAGGACGTGGCGGCCCGCGCCGTGCCCGCCCTCACGGCCATTGCCCGGCGGCTGGCGGCCTTGGGCCCCGCATCTGGCGGTCGGGCTGACGAGGATTCTGCCGGCGAGGACCGCACCGCGCTGGTGGTGGCCCACGCCGGGGTGAACCTGGCCATCCTTTGTCGGCTGATGGACCTGCCCCTGCAGTCCGCCCTGGCCCTGCCCCAGGACTACGGCTGCCTGAACGTGCTGGTGTGGAACGAAGAGTGGCAGCACATGGCCGTGCGCGCCGTGAACCTGCTGCCCGCGGCCCTTGGGCCCGACTGGGCCAGGGTGTACGACATTATCGGCTGAGGGCAATGGCTGAGGGCAACAGTTGAGAGCATGGGCTGACGGCTCGGCAGCGACTTCTCGGCAAGGGCTCCTTGGCAGCTCTTCCTCGACGGCGACTTTTGGGCGCTAGCCCTCGGCGCTAGTCTTTTGGCGCTATTCCTTTCCCGCTTCCGGCGTGTCCTGCTTGGCGTTCTCTTTTGGCTGGCAGAGGGCGTCCAGGTCCGGCAGGGGGGCGGCCTGCGGCGCGCCGAACTCCCGGCAAGCCCGCTGCTGGTCCAGTATGACCCTGCGGGCCACCGCCGCGCCGCGCTCGGTGAAGGTGCGAATGGGCGCCAGGGGAATGGGCTTGAGCAGCACCTGCACGAGCAGGGCATCCGGCCCATTGCCCGCCGGGCCGAACCATTGCGGCAGGAACCCGGCGAAAAAGCCCCCCTCCCGCCGCAGCACCTCCGCCGCCTGGCCTGTCCAGGCATCGCCCAGGCTGACGAAGAACTGCACCACGGTGAAGTCCTGGCCGCGGGCCTGGGCCAGCTCGCGCGCCACACAGTCTGCAAAGTCCGCGCCGATGGCGGCAATGTGCACCCGCGACACCCCGGCGAAGTCGAAATGCCGGACGCTGACGCTGGACACGGACCCTTCCGGGGCCGCAAGGCCAGGGTCGGAGACCGAAATGGTGCGGGTAAGGTGGGGCCAGGTGGGCAGGGTGGCCTCCACTTGCTCGCGCCAGCAGGCCGGGATGCACAGCGGCCCCTGGAGGATTTCGTCCAGGCGGATGTGGATGAAGCAGGTCACCCGGCCCTCGATCCCCTCGCCCGCATAGGCCGCCTCGGGCATCAGCCCCAGTTGCAGGCCGCATGCCAGAAAATCGGAGGCGGTGACGGACATTTTTTGGGTCACCAAGTGGTGGCACACTGCCTCGCCGTACAGCGCGCCCACCCCGGGCAACTGGCCGAACATGTTCTTGGTGGCGAACAGGTGGATGCGGTACGCCGCGAAGGAGTTGCGATAGGCCTTGTCCACCAGGATTTGACCGTATTCGTACATGCGCGGGTTGGGCGGAGAGCTGCGGAAAACCGCCCCCTGGCCCACCACGGAGCCATCGGCCACGCGGGCCACGATGGTGTGGATGCGCCCGCTGCGGTTGGCCTCGGTCAGCAGTTCCGGCACGTAGGGCTCGTCAACGGGGTAGTCGTCGGCGTAGACCTGCAGAAACAGCCGCCCTACGCCGGGTGCGTGCTCCGGGCGGTAGGCCTCGGTCGTCACCTTCTGGCCGGGAACCAGCTCCGCGTAGTTGGCGCGGAGTTCGGCAATGGCCTCTTGGCGTCTGGCCAGGGCCTTGTCCCCGCTCATGCGCGCTCCGAGACGTAGCGGGCGAAGTCTTCCAGGCTGCGCAGGGTGAGGGCGGTTTCCTCCTCCAGGGAGATGCCGAAGCGCTGCTCCAGCAGGGCGCAGAAGGCCGGGAAGTCGACAGAGTCCAGCCCTTGCTTGAGCAGCGGCTGGGCGGGGTCCACGGCCTGGGCCACCTGAGGCTGGACCCCGGCCTCTTCCAAAAGATCCTTGAGTTGCAATGCCGAGACGGTCATGGCGTGTTCTCCTTGCTGTGGCTGTTCATCAGGCCCCGCGCAGGCGGAAGCGCTGCACTTTACCCGTGGGCGTTTTGGGCAGCTCTGCGTGGAATTCCAGGCGCACCGGGCACATGTAGGGCTGCAGCAGCGCCCTGGCCTGGGTCAGGATGTCGCGGGCCAGGGCCTGGGTCGGCTCGTGGCCGCGGGCCAGCACCACATGGGCGCAGGGGCGCACCAGCCCCTCCACCTTGGTGGCCGCCACGGCGCAGTCCAGAATGGCGGAGTGCTGGCGCAGGGCCTGCTCCACCTGCACCGGGGAAACCCAGTGCGCGCCCACCTTCATCATGTCGTCGCTGCGGCCCTGGTGGGTGTATACGCCGTTTTCGCGCACGTACACATCGCCGGTAACCAGCCAGCCGCCGTCCAGCATGGTTTCGGCGGTCTTGTCCGGGCGGTTCCAGTAGGCTCTGGTGGTTCCCTCCCCTCGTACGTGCAGGTTGCCGGGCGCGCCGTCCGGCACCTCGGCCCCGGCGTCGTCCACCAGGCGGGCCTCGTAGCCGGGCACCACCTCTCCGCTGGCGCCGCAGCGCACCGCGCCCGGGCGGTTGGAGATGAACACGTTCATGGCCTCGGTGGAGCCGATGCCGTCCAGAATCTCCACACCGGTGAGCCGCATCCACTGCTGGCACAGGGGCGCGGGCAGGGCCTCCCCGGCGCTGGAGCACAGGCGCAGGGAGCGGAGGTCCGTGCCCGTTTCGTCAACTTTGTCAGTCTCGCCAGCTTTCTCAGGTTCATATGCACGCACCAGCATGGAGTAGAGCGTGGGCACGCAGAAAAACAGCGTGGGCCGGTGCCGGGCGATGACCTCGAAGAGTTCGTACGGGCCGGGCTTGCCGGGGTAGAGCACCGCCGTTGCGCC
>JAVBYL010000110.1 GCA_030824035.1 Humidesulfovibrio sp. | reverse complement strand
GCCGACTTGCCAGACGGCACAAGAACGGCTAAAAGGCCACGTTTCCCTTTCCCCCCACAAGCGCGAGGAATACCAAGACGTGAGCCTTGACCAACAAAAAGTCCTCATAGCCAACCGTGGCGAAATCGCCGTGCGCATCATGCAGGCCTGCACCGATCTGGGCGTTGGTTTTGTGTGCGTGTACACGAAGGAAGACGCGGAATCCGGCCATGTTTCCCTGGCCCGCCAGCTTGGCGGGGAGCAGGCCCTGGTGCGCATCCACAATTATCTGGACGCGGGCGACATCCTCGCCGCTGCCGATGCCATGGGCGCAACGGCCATCCACCCCGGCTACGGGTTCTTCTCGGAGAACTACCGCTTTGCCCGGCGCGTGGAGGAACGCTCCCGCCCCATGCACTTCATCGGGCCGTCCTGGCGCGTCATCCGCGACCTGGGCGACAAGATCAACACCAAGCGCCTTGCCCGCACCCTGGGCGTGCCCACCGTGCCCGGCAGCGATCGCGCCATTTACGACGAGCTGGAAGCCGAGACCATCGCCCAGCAGCTCTTCGACTACCAGGAGAAGCAGGGCGTGGCCCGGCCCATGGTGCTGGTGAAGGCCAGCGCGGGCGGCGGCGGCATGGGCATCGACGAAGTGCACAACATGAACCGCTTCCGGCAAACGTACCGGCGCATCCGCAACTACTCCCAGCGCCAGTTCAACGACCCCGGGGTGCTCATCGAGCAGCGCATCTTCAATTACAACCACCTGGAAGTGCAGATCGTTTCCGCCCGCGGCGGGCTCGACCCCGTGCACTTCGGCACGCGCAACTGCTCCGTGCAAAGCCCCGGCCGCCAAAAGCGCATCGAAACCGCGCCCGGCTTTTTCCCCGAAGGCCTGACGTACAGCTTCGACGCGCGCAAGGTGATGGACGACATCGTCAAGCACTCCCTGTCCATCGCCCGCGAGATCAAGTACGACAACGTGGGCACCTGGGAGTGGATTGTGACGCCCAAGGGCGAGCCCTTCCTGATGGAAGTGAACACGCGCATCCAGGTGGAAAACGGCGTTTCCGCCGCCATCGCGCGCATCCAGGGCCAGACGGAAGGCCAGGGCGAGGTCAACCTCATCCGCGAGCAGATCCGCCTTGGCCTGGGCCAGCAGATGGGCTACACGCAGAAGGACGTCTCCTTCGACGGCGTGGGCATAGAGTACCGCATCATCGCCGAGGATACGGTGAACCGCTTCGCGCCCTGGACGGGACGCATCGAGAAGCTTGCCTGGCCGCAGCAGCCCTGGCTGAAGCTGCACACCCACGTGCCCCAGGACCGGCCCTACCAGATACCCACGGAATACGACCCCAACCTGGCCCTGGCCATCATCTGGGGCAAGGACCTGGAAGAAGCCAAGGCCCGGGGGATCAGCTTCCTGGATAGTTTTGTGCTCGAAGGCGCGGACAGTCAGGGAACTGCGCTCAAGTCCAACATCGCCTTCCTGCGCGAAAAAACAAAGGACCTGCTGGAATTCTAACCAGCTGGCACGGACGCGATGGACATCGAAAAAAAGCTTGAGGAATTTTCCCAGCGCGTGGCTTACGCCCGCGAGATCCTGGGCCCCAAAGTCAATGACCGCCTCGAGGTCATCGGCGAGGAAATCTCCGCCCTCGGCCCCCAGGCCGACACTTTGAACGTGGACGCCGCAACGGACAAGGTCAATGACATTTCCCGCCGCCTTGGCGTGCTGGAAACCGACATCGACGACATCCTGACGCCCATGGACAAAGTGCGCATCGTCCGCCATTCCCAGCGGGTGTGCCTCAAGGACATCCTGGAAAACGTGTACGACAACTACACGGAGATAGGCGGCCGCGACGAGGTCAGCATCGACCCCGGCATGCTCATCGCGCGGGCGTACATCACCCGCCGCGTGGGCAAGCGCCTCATCCACCACCCCGTCATGGTGGTGGGGCAGGAGAAAGGCCACGGCCAGGAGTTCCGCAACGGCGGCTCCATCAAGCCCTGGGGCAACGCCAAGGCCCTCAAGTACATGAAGGTCGCGGCGCAGGAGAACATCCCCATCCACGCCTACGTCTTCACCCCCGGGGCCTACCCGGTGGAGGACTACCCCGGCGCGGCCCAGCAGATCGCCGAGAACATCTACGAGATGTGCGGGCTCGACGTGCCCATCGTGGCCATCTACTCCGAGGGCGGCAGCGGCGGCGCGGAAGCCATCGCCATGGCCGACCGCAGGCTCATGCTCTCCCACGGCTACTATTCGGTCATCTCGCCCGAGGGCGCGGCCGCCATCGAGGGCAAGGTCCACGGGCAGATGCGCGCCACCCCGGAAATCATCGAGATGTGCGCCCTGCACCAGCAGATCACCGCCCAGGACAACCTGCGCAACGGCTTCATCGACGGCATAGTGCAGGAGCCGCCCCTGGGCGCCCGCACGGAGCACTTCGACTTCTTCAAGCGCCTGCGCGGCGATGTGATCCGCGCCACCGACGAGGTGGTGCTGAGCGTGCGCAGCGTGAACGTGCTGCGCCGCATTGCCATGCGCCGAGGCAAGAAGCAGGAGACCGGCGAAAACGTCATCATCCGCTGGGAGCTGGACGCGCGCGCCCGCGAGGAACTGCTGTGGAAGCGCTACCTCAAGTATTCGCGCATGGCCAAGCGGGCCTTCATCGACAAACGCGGCATTCTGGAACGCCTGGCGGCCAAGCACATGGAGTTCCTGTTCGCCATCTACTCCACCGTGCGCTTCGAAATCCTCAAGCATTTCCAAAAGAAACTTGCCCGCGTGGCCGAGGATGTCACCGATGAAATCCATGTGGTGACCAGCCGCGTGGACCGCCTCACCTGCCAGGCCCTGGAGGCTTTAGGCTTCCGTGGCGGCGACGAGTCCGCCCTCACCTGCCTCTCCGAACCCAGGCGCGAGGTGCAGGGCGGCGTGCAAACGTACATCAGCCCCAAGTCCCTGGATGATCGCGAGATCTCCTGCCCGCACAGCGCCACGCGCGGCTGCCTGGACATCTGGGCGCGCGACCTGTTCGGCGAGTTTGGCGGCGTGTGCCCCAACTGCGGCTACCACTTCCCCATGGAATACCAGTGGTACATGGCCAACGTGTTCGACCGGGGCAGCATCCGCGAGTTCAACCAGTCCATCTGCTCCGGCAACCCCACGGGCTTCCCCAAGTTCGACGAGCGCATCCAGATGGCCAAGGAGAAGACGCACCTGCAGTCCTCCTGCGTCACCTTCAACGCCAGCATCCTGGGCATCCGCCTCACCTGCGGCATGCTTGTGGCCAACTTCCGGGGTGGCTCCGTCGGCGCGGCCGAGGGCGAAAAGCTCATCCGCGCCCTGGACCTGGCCCGCAAGCGCCACCAGCCCTTCCTGGCCTACGTGCACGGCACCGCGGGCATCCGCATCCAGGAGGGCGTCAACGGCCTCATCCAGATGCCGCGCGTGACCATGGCCGTGCGCCGGTACATCGAGGAAGGCGGCCTGTACATCGTGCTGTACGACACCAACTCCTACGCCGGACCCGTGGCCAGCTTCCTGGGCTGCTCGCCCTACCAGTACGCGGTGCGCAGCGCCCGCATCGGCTTTGCCGGTCCCGGCGTCATCCGCGAAACCACCGGCATGGACATTCCGCCCGACTACCACAGCGCCTACAAGGCCCTGTCGCGCGGGCACATCCAGGACATCTGGGACCGCCGCGAGATTCGCGGCAACCTGCACCAGGCCTTCCTGACCATGGGCGGCCGCAACCTCTACTACCGCTAAGCTCCACAGCGCCAATCACAACGCCCGGCCATATCGCCCGGCCATTTCGCCCGGCCATTTCGCCCGGAAGGACTCGCTCCTTCCGGGCGTTTTCCTTTTCCCAGCACGCAATCCTCGCACATTCGTCACACGGCGGTCACCGTAGCGGGCGGCTTGTCGCCTAATGTCCTCGTCACCACGGCCCAAGCAGACCAGGCCGGAGGCTCCCCCCGCGCCTACAGACAACGAGGACCACCATGCTGCGAATTGTATTGAACCGCCTGCGCCGCAACTTCGCCAGCCCCGGCTTCGCGGCGGAATCAAACTCCATCGAGACCCCCACCAACCGCCTGCGGGAGCTCATCCGCGGCGCGCAGAACTTCGACATCATGCTGGTGGCCGTGCGCGACTTCCCGCTCCTGCGCGAGCTGTACGGACGGGAACTCTCCCAGGAGATGGAGACGCGCATTCTGAGCGGACTGAAGACAGCGGTGGCCGACAGGCTGCACATGGTGCCCTCCCACCTGGCCCTGGAGCCCGGCGAATACCTGCTGGCCTGGCCAAGCAAAAACGGCGATCCGCGCGCCCTGCACGATGCCGCCTACGAGATCAAGCTCTCGGCCCAGCGCGAGTGCAACACCCACCTGCTGCGCTGGACCGGGCGCGAGCTCGACCTCGGCTTCGGCTGCGCGCACCTTGCGGCCAAGCCGCTGGAGGACCGCGAGACCCGGCTGTTCCAGGCAGTGAGCGATGCCCGCCTGCGCGCCAAGATGCGCATGGACCTAAGCCAGCTCTCCCTTTCCTCGGAGTTCAACGCCATCCTGCACGAGAGGTCCGTGCGCGCCGTGTTCCAGCCCATAGCGGACTTCACCACCGGCACCATCCTGGCCTGGGAGGCTCTGACGCGCGGGCCGGAGGGCAGCGCCTTCCACTCCCCGGCGGTGCTTTTTGACTTTGCCGAGCAGAGCGGCAAGCTCTTTGCCCTGGAAAGCATCTGCCGCGAGAAGGCCATCACCACCCTCGGCCCCATCGAGGCCGGGCAGAAGCTGTTTCTGAACATCCACCCCAAGACCATGGCCGACCCGGAGTTCACCCACGGCCGCACCCTGGAGCTGCTGCACCAGGCCGGGCTGACCCCGGAGAACATCGTCTTCGAGATCACCGAGCGGCACAGCATCAGCGAGTTCGCCCTGTTCCACCGCACCCTGGACCACTACCGCAGCCAGGGCTACCTGGTGGCCGTGGACGACGCGGGCGCCGGGTATTCCGGCCTCACCTCCGTGGCGCAGATACGACCGGAGTTCATCAAGATCGACATGAGCCTCATCCAGGGCATCGACAAAGACCCGGTGAAGCGCGCGCTCATCGAAACCATGGTCACCTTCGCGGACAAGATCGGCTCCAAGATCATCGCCGAGGGCATCGAGTCCCAGGCGCAGGCCGCCTGCCTCATCGACATCGGCGTGCACCACGGCCAGGGGTTCTACCTGGCGCGCCCGGCCAGCCCCAAGCCCGCCCTCTCCCTCGACACCGGGTACCTGCGCGTCAACTCCGAACAGGCCAGGCTGAACACCTCCTGCCTCATGCCCATCGGCAACCTTGTGGAAACGGCGCAAACCAGGCCCCCGGGCATGCTCATTCCGGACGCGCAGCATTGCTTCGGCCCCGGCAGGCAGCAGGCCAGCATTGTGGTGACGGACTCCACGACGCCGGGCAAGGAAGAGCCCGTGGGGCTGGTGATGGAGTACCAGCTCAACCGACAGCTTTCCGGGCAGTTCGGCGCGGCCCTGTACTCCAAGCGCCCCATCGAGGCCATCATGGACCGCAGCCCGCTCATCGTGGACGAGACCACCGCCGTGGAGCAGACGGCCAAGGCCGCCATGCAGCGGGAAAAAATCAAGGCCTACGACGACATCATCGTGACCAGGCAGGGCAGCGTCATGGGCATCGTCACCGTGCAGCGGCTGCTCAACGCTCTTGCCCATGTGCAGGTGGAGATGGCCAAGGGCACCAACCCCCTCACGGGCCTGCCGGGCAACGTCACCCTGGAGCGCGAGGTGGAAACGGGCATCAACGCCGAGAAGCGCTTCGCCATCGCCTACGCGGACCTGGACAACTTCAAGGTGTACAACGACACATACGGCTTCAAAAACGGCGACCGCGTCATCAAGCTGGCGGCGGATATTCTGGACTGGGCCATGCGCAAGCGCGGCGACGCTGCCTCGCGGCTGTTCCACATCGGCGGGGACGACTTCGTGCTCATCGCCAAGCCGGAACACGTGGAACGCATGAGCCAGGCGGCCACGCGCTGCTTCAAGCGTGCCATTCGCGGCTGCTACTGCACCCAGGACCGCGAGCGGGGCTCCGTGGTGGCCACGGGCCGCGACGGCGTGGAGCGCAGCTATCCCCTGGTGTCCCTGTCCATCGGCATCATCGAGATCGCCGGGCCCTGCACGCTCATGGAGATTGGCGAGCGCGCCGCCCACGTGAAGAAATACGCCAAGTCCATGCCGGGCAACGTCTTCGCCTGGGACCGCCGCCCGCCCCTGGGCTCGGTGCAGCCCGTGCCGGTGTTCATCAACGCCTGCCCCACGCCGGAGGAAGCAGCCTAGCAACAGGGCGGCAGCCACCAAAAAAAGAGGGGGCCGAAGCCCCCCAAAGTCACAAATCAGACAAATGACCTTAGGCGGCGGTGGGCGGCGTGAACACGCGCACGGCCAGCTCGCGGTCGAGCATGAACAGCCCGCCTCCATCGCCCACCAGCTTCAGCTTGTTCACGGTGTCGCCAAAGCTGGCCTCCTCCTCCACCTGCTCGGTGACGAACCACTGCAGGAAGATGGCCGAGGCGTGGTCCTTCTCCTTTTGCGCCAGGTCCACGAGGTCGTTGATGCGCTTGGTGACGGCGTACTCGTGGTTCAGGGCGAACTGGAAGGCCTCCAACGGGCTTTTCCAGGTATGCTGGGGCGCATCGATGGCCTGCAGCTGGATGCGGCCGCCCTTCTCGTTCACGTAGCGGAACATCTTGGTGCCGTGAAACAGCTCCTCCTGGGTCTGCACCTCCATCCAGTTGGCAAAACCGGGCAGGCCCAGCCCCTGGAAATAGGCGGAGAGCGAAAGATACAGATACGCGGAGTAATACTCCCACTTGATCTGATCGTTGAAGGCTTTTTCCATCTTCTTGCTCAGCATGGGGCGGCTCCTTTCGGTAACTCTGTCGTTGTGGTGATCCTGTCGTTGTTTGCGCGTAATGGCGAATGGAACAAGGGAATTGCCATTGTTCTTAGGTATGCTCTTTCCACGCGCTTGTGAAGAGCCGGGGCAGCGCAAATGTCCGGAAGGGAATCAGCCGAGCAGGTTTCCGGCGAACATCTGGCGCAGGCGGTGGCGCAGGTGCGTCATGCGCTTGCCCGAGGTGACGTTGTTCAGCCCCACGCGGAAGGCTTTCTCGCTGCCGATGAACACCGCCAGGCTGCGCGCGCGGGTAAGCGCCGTGTACAGCAGGTTGCGCATCAAGAGCATATAGTGCTGCGTCACCACCGGCACAACGATGGCCGGGTACTCCGAGCCCTGGGACTTGTGCACGCTGACGGCGTAAGCCAGGGTCAGGTCCTCCAGTTCCGTGGAGTCGAAGGCCACCAGATTGCCCTCGAAGTCCACGGCCAGGGAGCCCGCCTCCGGGTCCACGCTGGCCACCCAGCCCAGGTCGCCGTTGAATATGTCCTTGTCGTAGTTGTTCTTCAGCTGCAGCACGCGGTCGCCCACGCGGAAGGTGGCGTACCCGCGCTTGAGCTCCGGACCGGACTTAGGGTTCAGCCGCTCCTGCAGCAGGGCGTTGAGGGCGCTTGTGCCCACCTCGCCCTTGTGCATGGGCGTCAGCACCTGCACATCGCGCCGGGGGTCCAGGCCGTAGCGCTCCGGTATGCGCTGGCACACCATCTCCACGATGGCCGCCTGCACGCGCAGTGGGTCGTCCTGCTTGACCCAGAAGAAGTCCGCCTCGGGCGGCTCCTTGGGGCTGTCCACGGGCATGTGCCCGGCGTTGATGCGGTGGGCGTTGACCACGATGGAGCTTTCCTGCGCCTGGCGGAAAATGTGCGTGAGCACGGCGCTGGGCACGCTGCCGCTGCCGAGCAGATCGCCCAGCACATTGCCCGCGCCAACGCTGGGCAGCTGGTTCACATCGCCCACCAGCACCAGCCGGCAGGTAACGGGCAAGGCCCGCAGCACGGCGAGGAACAGTTGGGCGTCCAGCATGGACACCTCGTCCACCAGCAGCACCTCAGCTTGCAGCTTCTGGTCCTCGCAGTGGTAAAAGCCGTGCTCCGGGGAATACATCAACAGCCGGTGCAGGGTTTGGGCGGGCTCGCCCGTAGCCTCGGAAAGCCGCTTGGCGGCGCGGCCCGTGGGCGCGGCCAGCTTCACCTTGAGCTTCAGGTTGGTCAGCGCGGCCACAATGGCGCGGGTGATGGTGGTTTTGCCCGTGCCGGGGCCGCCGGTGACGATGAACACCTTGTTCACGCAGGCCTCGAACACCGCCTCGCGCTGCTCCTTGGACAGGGTGAAGCCCAGGTCGTTCTCGATTTTGGGCAGCGCGGCCTTGACCTTGGCGCGGGACACCGGCGAGGGGTGGCTCACCAGGCCGAACAGGCGCTGGGTTATCTCCCGCTCCGCCCGGTAGGAAGACATGAGGTACACGGCCTGGCTGATGTCCTGCTCCGGCAGGTCCTCGATGTGCACGCGCTTCTTGGCGGCCAGGGCGTCCAGGCCCTCCTCCAGCAACTCGGGGTTGTCCACGCCAAGCAGCTTGCCGGACTCCGCCAGCAGCTGCTCCTTGGGGCAAAACATGTGCCCGCCCCGGTCGCCCAGGCTGATGAGCACGTACCCGATGGCCGCCTCGATGCGCTGGGGCGCGTCCGGCGCGAAGCCGAGCTTGAGCGCCATGGCGTCCGCCGTGCGGAAGCCGATGCCCCGTATGAGGTAGGCCAGCTCATAGGGGTTCTGGCGCAGCTTTTCCTCGCTCTGCGCGCCAAAGAGCTTGAAGATGCGCGAGGCGTAGGTCGGCGGCACATCGTGGCTGTGCAGAAACACGATGAGGCTTTTGACCTCGCGCTGCGTGCTCCACGACTCCAGCATGCCGTCGAGCTTCTTCTTGGTGATGCCCTTGACCTCGCGCAGGCGGTCCGGGTCGCTGTCCAGAATGTCCAGCACAGCGGTGCCGAAGCGCTTCACCAGGTCCTGGGCGGTCTTTTCGCCCACGCCCTTGAGCGAGGACTTGAGGAAGCGCACCACGCCGTGCTCCGTGGCGGGGTACGTCTGCTTGAAGGTGTGCACCTCCAGCTGGCGGCCGAACTTTGGGTGGGTCTTCCACTCGCCGGTGAGTTCCAGGAACTCCCCGGGTTGGAGCTGGCCCAGGCAGCCCACCACCGTGACGATGCCGGGCTCGTCCTTGGCGCGCACGCGGGCCACGGCATAGCCGTTGTCCGGATTGTGGTACACGACGCCGTGCACTTCGGCTTTCAACGTGGCGGGCATGGGTGTTCCTTGGCTGGCGACGGAGTCGTCACACGGCCTGGCGATGCGTGAGGGACTGGCGCAGGGTCTCGCGGTCCATATACTTGACCTCCGCGCCCATGGGAATGCCCTGGGCCAGCCGCGAAATGGCGATGCCGGGGTAGCCCTGCAGCACCATGTTCTTGACGTGGGAGGCCGTGTTCTCGGCGTCCAGGGTGGCGCCCAGGGCCAGGATGAGCTCGCGCACCTCGCCGGAGGCCAGCCGCCTGCGCAGGAGGTCGAACTCCAGCGCCTGCGGGCCCACGCCATCCAGCGGCGAAAGCAGCCCGCCCAGCACAAGGTACGTGCCGCGGAACAGCCCCATTTCCTCCAGCGCCAGCAGGGAGTCCCACTCCGCCACAAGGCACAGCTGCTCCCTGGTGCGGCCTGGGTCGGCGCAGATGTGGCAGGGGTCGCTCTCGGCCAGGCTGCCGCAGGTTTGGCACATGCACAGGCGCTCGCGCAGGGTCAGTATGCCCCGCCCCACGGCCTCGGCCTGCTCGCGCGGCATTTTCAAAAGCGCCAGCGAGGCGCGCAGGGCGGACTTCGGGCCGAGGCCCGGCAGCTTCGCCAGCTGCTCGGCTACCTCGCGCAGCGGTCCGGGGAGCCGTTCGTTCGGCATGGCCCTAGAACATTCCGGGGATCTTGATGCCCCCGGTGATCTTGCCCATCTCCTCATCGCTCATGGTCTTGACCTTCTTGAGCGCATCGCTCACGGCGGTGAGGACCAGGTCCTGCAGCATCTCCACATCGCCCGCCTCCACCACGCTCTTGTCGATGACGATTGACAGGATTTCGTTGGAGCCGTTGGCGCGCACTGTGACCATGCCGCCGCCGCTGGAAGCCTCCACCTCGCGGGTCTTCAACTCCTCCTGCATGGTGGAGAGCTTTTTTTGCATCATCTGGGCCTGGCGAAGCATATCCTGCATTCCGCGCATGTGGTGTTCCTCCGAATAGGTGGTGGTATGTTGGCGGCGCGGCGGCTGTTGCCTGCACGCGCCTGGAAAATCGGGTGGACGTCCTGCCGCGACCCCGCTAGTTCTGGCCGCGCGGGTGCACAATGACCGGCGACTTGACCTCGAAGGCCTCGCAGATGCGCTGCACCACAGGGTGATCCTGGGACTCGCGCTCCAGCTGGGTCTGGGTCTTCACGGGCTCGCGGTCCTCACAGGTGAAGGTCAGGGTCACCTCCGGGCCGTAGTAGTCCGAAACGTGGCGCATCAGCCGCACAAGGCTGTCGCCCTTGCCCAGCATGTTGCTGTGCGTTTCGTTGAAGCACTGGATGACCAGCTCCTTGCCGCACATCTCCCCATGCGCGCGCGAAAGGCCCGTCACATGGCCGGAGCCGTTGCGCGAGGCCACATACTCCAGAAAGCCCTCCCAGGACTGAACGCCCTTGGAGACTGGGGCTGCGGCCTGAGAGCTGACCGGGGGCGCGGACTCGGCGGCGGACTCGGCGGCCGATTCGACACTAGGCGCGGCACGGGGTGTTGCAACTGGCGCGGCGACAGGCGTTGCCTGGGGCGCGGAAACATACGGGGCCGCCGTCTCCGCCACGGGCGAGGAAGCCTGGTGCTCCTGCTCGACGGAAGATGCCGCGACAGGGGCTTCAACGACTGACGCGGCGGCAACGGGCGCAGTGGCGACAACTGGCGCAGTGGACGGCGCGGCGGCACTAGGCGCAATGAAAGACGCGGAGGATATGCCGGACTGCGAACCGGACGGCGAACCGGACTGGCCGCGTGCAGCGCCACCGCTAGCACTGCCGCTACTGCCACCGCCTCGACCACTGGCGACATTCGCGCCCTTCAGGGCGTCCAGAGGCAGCAGGTCCGGCAGGCAGGCCAGGTTGAGCAGCAACAACTCCAGCGACTGTGCGGGCTCCAGGCTCTTCACCACCCGCTGCTGGCCGTCCAGGGTCATCTGCCAGCAGGCGTGGATGTGCGCGGGGCTGAACTTCTGCGCCCACTGCATCCACAAATCGGCTTCCTCGGC
>JAVBYL010000316.1 GCA_030824035.1 Humidesulfovibrio sp. | reverse complement strand
CCCTTGCCTTAGGGGGCATGTCTCTCAACACAAACATCCCGGAGGAGTTCGTCATGAAGAAGATGAGAAAGGTAGCCATCTACGGCAAGGGCGGCATCGGCAAGTCCACCACCACGCAGAACACCGTGGCCGGTCTTGTGGAAATGGGCCGCAAGGTCATGGTTGTGGGCTGCGACCCCAAGGCGGACTCCACCCGCCTGCTGCTGGGCGGCCTGGCCCAGAAGTCCGTCCTCGACACCCTGCGCGACGAAGGCGAAAACGTTGAGCTTGAGGACATCCGCAAGCGCGGCTTCGGCGACAGCTGGTGCGTCGAGTCCGGCGGGCCCGAGCCCGGCGTGGGTTGCGCCGGACGCGGCATCATCACCTCCATCAACATGCTGGAAAGCCTGGGCGCCTACCACGAGAGCGAAGACCTGGACTACGCCTTCTACGACGTTCTGGGCGACGTGGTCTGCGGCGGTTTCGCCATGCCCATCCGCGACGGCAAGGCCGAGGAGATCTACATCGTGTGCTCCGGCGAGATGATGGCCATGTATGCGGCCAACAACATCTGCAAGGGCATCATGAAGTACGCGCAGTCCGGCACGGTGCGCCTGGGTGGGCTCATCTGCAACAGCCGCAACGTGGACAACGAGAAGGAGATGATCCAGGAGCTGGCCCGCCAGATCGGCACGCAGATGATCTACTTTGTCCCCCGCGACAACATGGTGCAGCGCGCGGAGATCAACCGCAAGACCGTCATCGAGTTCGACCCCGCCGCCGGACAGGCGGACCACTACCGCAATCTGGCCAAGGCCATCGACAGCAACGAAATGTACGTCATCCCCAAGCCTTTGGAGATGGACGCCCTTGAGAAGCTGCTGATGGACTACGGCCTGATGGAAGCCTGCTAGGCCCTACGGAAACAAGCCCCCCCCAAATACCCAGGAGGAACAATTATGATCATGGTGAGAGCAATCGTGCGGCCCGAGAAGGCAGATGACGTCCTGGCCGCCCTCATGGACGCGGGCTTCCCCGCTGTGACCAAGTTCTCCGTGGCCGGGCGCGGCAAGCAGCGCGGCATCAAGATCGGCGAGGTCACCTACGACGAGATCCCCAAGACCATGCTGGTGAGCGTGGTGAAGAACGCCGACCGCGACTTCGTGGTGGAGACCATCATGGCCGCCGCCCGCAGCGGCAAGAAGGGCGCCTTTGGCGACGGCAAGATCTTCGTTTCCCCGGTGGACGAGGTGTACACCGTGAGCTCCGGCGTTTGCGAAACGGCCACACCCGAGGAGGCGTAAGCCCATGAAGGAAGTCATCGCGGTGGTGCGCATGAACATGATGAACCGCACCAAGCAGGCGCTCACCGATGCCGGCATCGACGGCTTCTTCGCTCATGAGGCCCAGGGCCGCGGCGTGGGCCTGGCCAATCCCCATGTGCTGGAAGGCGCGGCCAGCGGCTATGTCGAGGCCGTGGCGCTGCTGGGCGAGAAAGGCAAGCTGTACCCCAAGCGCATGATCACCGTGGTGGTGCCGGACAAGGCCGTGAAGACCGTCGTGTCCACCATCATCGAGGTCAACCGCACGGGCAAGCCCGGCGACGGCAAGATCTTCGTTGTGCCCGTGTCCGATGCCGTGCGCGTGCGCACCGCCGAATCGGGCGAAAAGTCCATCATCTAGAAGGAGCCATCAACATGGCCATTACGAACAAGCCCGTGCAGTGGACCCCCGCCGAGATCAAGGAGGAGATGCTCAAGAAGTATCCCCCCAAGGTGGCCCGCAAGCGCGCCCAGTCCATTCTCATCAACGAGGCGCTCTCCAACACCACGCCGGAAATCCAGGCAAACGTGCGCACCATCCCCGGCATCATCACCATGCGCGGCTGCACGTACGCGGGCTGCAAGGGCGTCATCATGGGCCCCACCCGCGACATCGTGAACATCGTGCACGGTCCCGTGGGCTGCAGCTTCTACGCCTGGCTTACCCGCCGCAACCAGACCGACGCGGGCGAGACCGGCGAAAACTACATGACCTACGCCTTCACCACCGACATGCAGGACTCCGACATCATCTTCGGTGGTGAAAAGAAGCTGAAGGCCGCCATCCAGGAAGCCTACGACCTGTTCCACCCCAAGGGCATCGCGATCTTCGCCACCTGCCCGGTGGGGCTCATCGGCGACGACATCCACGCCGTTGCCCGCGAGATGAAGGAAAAGTTCGGCGACTGCAACGTCTTCGCCTTCTCCTGCGAGGGGTACAAGGGCGTCAGCCAGTCCGCCGGCCACCACATCGCCAACAACCAGGTGTTCAAGCACCTTGTGGGCACGGGGGAAAACGCCAAGACCGGCGAGTACAAGATCAACCTGCTTGGCGAGTACAACATCGGCGGCGACGGTTTCGAGATCGACCGCATCCTGAAGCTGTGCGGCATCACCAACATCGCCACCTTCTCCGGCAACTCCTCGTACGACCAGTTCGCCACGGCGCACAAGGCCGACCTCTCCTGCGTCATGTGCCACCGGTCCATCAACTACGTGGCCGACATGCTTGAGACCAAGTACGGCATCCCCTGGATCAAGGTGAACTTCATCGGCGCGGACGCCACGGCCAAGAGCCTGCGCAAGATCGGCCAGTACTTTGGCGATAAGGCCCTCATCGACCGCATCGAGGCCGTCATCGCCGAGGAAATGCCCGCCGTGAAGGCCGCCCTGGACGACATCAAGCCCCGCACCGACGGCAAGACCGCCATGCTCTTCGTGGGCGGCAGCCGCGCCCACCACTACATGGAGCTCTTCGCCGAGCTGGGCATGAAGACCATCTCCACCGGCTACGAGTTCGGCCACCGCGACGACTACGAAGGCCGCAAGGTCATCCCGGACCTGAAGGTGGACGCCGACAGCCGCAACATCGAGGAGATCGAGGTCGAAGCCGATCCGCAGCTCTACAATCCCCGCAAGAGCGAGGAGGAAATGAAGAGCCTGGAAGAGGCCGGGTTCAAGTTCAAGGAGTACGAGGGCCTGATTCCCGACATGGACAAGGACACCCTCATCATCGACGACCTCAACCAGTACGAGGCCGAAAAGCTTGTGGAAATGATCCGCCCGGACATCTTCTGCGCGGGCATCAAGGAGAAGTACTCCATCCAGAAGCTCGGCATTCCGCTCAAGCAGCTGCACAGCTACGACTACGGCGGACCTTACGCAGGCTTCAAGGGCGCGGTGAACTTCTACAAGGAAATAGACCGCCTGGTGAACAGCAAGGTTTGGGCCTTCATGAAGGCCCCCTGGCAGGAGAACCCCGAACTCTCGGCCACCTACGTCTGGGAATAGCGAGGACCACATCATGTTGCTCAGACACACACCCAAGGAAATTACGCCCCGCAGCGCGCTGATGATCAACCCGGCCAAGACGTGCCAGCCCATCGGGGCCATGTACGCGGCGCTGGGCATCCACGGCTGCCTGCCCCACAGCCACGGCAGCCAGGGCTGCTGCGCCTACCACCGCAGCGCGCTGACCAAGCACTACAAGGAGCCCATCAGCGCGGCCACCAGCTCCTTCACCGAGGGCGCCAGCGTCTTCGGCGGGCAGGCCAACCTGCTGCAGGCCATCGAGAACATCTTCACCGTGTACGAACCGGAAGTCATCGCCGTGCACACCACCTGCCTGTCGGAGACCATCGGCGACGACATCAAGCAGATCCGCGACAAGGCGGACAAGTCCGGCAACATCCCCAAGGGCAAGACTGTCCTGTACTGCAACACGCCCTCCTACGTGGGCAGCCACGTCACGGGCTTCTCCAACATGGTCAAGGGCATGACGGAGATCAGCGAGAGCACGGGCAAGAAGAACGGCAAGGTGAACATCATCCCCGGCTGGGTGGAGCCTTCCGACATGGAGGAGCTCAAGCGCCTGGCCACGCTGATGGCCGTGCCCTTCACCATGTTCCCGGATACCTCCGGCGTGCTGAACGGACCGCTCTCCGGCGAGTTCAAGATGTTCCCCGAGGGCGGGGTCACCATCAAGGAGCTGCGCGAGGCGGGCGACGCCATAGGCACCCTGGCCCTGGGCGAATGGTGCAGCGCCGACGCCGCACGCAGCCTGGACACCCGGTGCAAGGTGCCCTGCAAGGTGCTGGAGATGCCCTTCGGCCTCAAGGGAACCGACCGCTTCGTGGACGCCCTGCGCACCATCGCCGGAACCAGCGTGCCCGAGGACATCAACCGCGAGCGCGGCCAGCTGGTGGATATGATCAGCGACAGCCACCAGTACTTCTACCAGAAGAAGGTGGCCATCTACGGCGACCCCGACCAGCTCATCGCCATGACCGAGTTCCTGCTGTCCATCGACATGTGGCCCGTTCACATCGTCACCGGCACTCCGGGCGTCAAGTTCGAAAAGCGCATCAAGGAGCTCACCGCGCACCTGCCGTGCGAGGTGAACGTGCGGGCCGGGGGCGACATGTTCCTGCTGCACCAGTGGATCAAGAATACGCCCGTGGATCTGCTCATCGGCAACTCCTACGGCAAGTACATCGCCCGCGACGAGGACCTCCCGTTCCTGCGCTGGGGCTTCCCCATCCTGGACCGCGTTGGGCACCAGTACTTCCCCACCGTTGGCTACAAGGGCGGCCTGCGCCTTCTGGAAAAGATCCTCGGCCTGTTGCTGGACCGCAAGGACCGCGACGATCCCGAGACCGTGTTCGAGCTGACCCTGTAAACCTCCGCGCCCCCCGGCCCGGGCACCCACGCCCGGGCCGGGGGCCGGACACCCACCCACAAAGCACAGGAGCCGCGCCATGCCCAGCCGCACCACAGGCACAGATTCCCAGGCTCAGCCCTGCTTCGCGCAGGACGCCAGCGCCGCCTCCGGCCGCATCCACCTGCCCGTGGCGGCGCGCACCAACGTCCGCCGCCTGTTCGGCGAGCCGGGAACCCCCGGCAGGGCGCTCTCCCCGGCCGATGCCTCGCAGTGGCTGGACCGCATTCTGGCCGAGGGCATTCCTGTGAACATGGTGGGCATAACCGGCCCCGGCGACCCCCTGGCCGACCCGGCCACCACCCTGGAGACCCTGCGCCTGGTGCGCGCCCGCCACCCGGAGCTGGCCCTCACCCTGGCCACCAACGGCCTGTGCGCCCCTGATATTTCCATCGCCGGGGTGGCCACCGCCCTGGCGGAAATCGGCCTGTCCCACGTCACCCTGCTCATGGACGCCGTGGACCCGGCGCTCCTGGAGGCGCTGTTCGCCTGGATACGCCCCGGCAAGCGCACCATGGCCCTGCGCGAGGCCGCCCCGGCCATGCTGGACGCCCAGGCCCAGGCCATCCGCGCCCTGCGCGAGGCCGGCATCTCCATCAAGGTGAACATGACCGTGTACGCGGGCATCAACGAAGACCACGTGCCCCACCTGGCCGCCGCGGTGCACGCCCTGGGCGCGGAGCTGCTGGCCCTGGTGCCCTTCCACCCCTCCGTGGCCGACATCGCCAATGAGGCCGAAGCTGGCCCCGAGGGCGGGAAGGCCGCGCCCAAGGCCCCCTCGGCCGAGCGCATGGCCACCCTGCGCGAGCAGGCCTCCCGGCACATCACCGTGCTGCCCGGCAACCAGACCTGCGGCCACGGCCTGGCGGGCATGGAGCCCTGCCAGAACCCGCCCTACCCGGCCTCGCCGCTTTCGGCCATTTCCACCCTGCCGCAGCCCCAGGGCGCGCGCGTCAATGTGGCCGTGGCCAGCTCCGGCGGGCTGGATGTGGACCTGCACCTGGGCCAGGCCATTCGCTTTCTGGTGTTTGGCCCGCGCGAGGGCGACGGCCTGCCGAGCCTGCTGGGAGCGCGCAACGCCCCGGAGCCCGGCGGCGGCGACACCCGCTGGGAGGCCCTGGCCGCCACCCTGCACGACTGCTTCGCCCTGCTGGCCGCCAGCGCCGGGGAGCACCCGCGCGCCTTCCTGGCCAGCCGGGGCATCACCGTGCTCACGGGCGAAACGGAGATCCAGGGCGCGGTGGACACGCTCTTCGGCGGGAACAAGAAACGCGGCAAAAAACGCATCAAGGCCAACTAACCCCTAACCCAGCAACACGAAGGAGACCCCCATGGCCCTGCCCGAAAAACTCATCCTGGTCTGTCAGAGCTTCCGCCTCGGCAAGGAGCCCAAGGGCATTTGTCACAAGCAGACCGACGGCCTGCTGCAATACATCGAGGAAGGCATTCTGGACCGCGGCCTGGACGTGCAGGTGGCCACCACCGGCTGCCTGAAGCAGTGCGAAAAAGGCCCGGTGCTGGTCATCCAGCCGGACAACCTCTGGTTCAAGGGCGTGAACAGCGAGGAAGCCATCGACGCCATCCTCGACGGCATGGAGAGCGGCACGCCCGCCGCCGAGTACCTGCTGTCCTAACAGCCCACAACACAAAAGGAATTGCCGATGCGCGCCGCCTGCACCATCCGTGAAGCCCGCCCCGGGGACCTGGACGCCCTGACCGAACTGCTGGGCCTGCTGTTTGCCCTGGAGGCGGACTTCGCGGTGGACGCCGGGCGGCAGCGCAGCGGCCTGGAGTTGATGATGGGCAAGGGCCAGGCCCGGCTGGTGCTCGTGGCCGACAGCGAGGGCAACGTCGTCGGCATGGCCACGGCCCAGCTGCTCATCTCCACCGCCGAGGGCGGCCCGGCCCTGCTGGTGGAGGACGTTGTGGTTCGGCCGGAGGCCCGGGGCCTGGGCATAGGCCGCGCCCTGCTGGAGCGCATCGAGTCCTGGGGCCTGCGCCTGGGCGCCACGCGCCTGCAGCTCCTGGCCGACAAGGACAACACCCCGGCCTCGACGTTTTACCATGCCTGTGGCTTCGCCCCCACAAACCTCGTCTGCCTGCGGCGCACCTTGCCCTCCGGCACGGGAAAGTGAGTTCACCATGACCGAGACAGCCAAGGCCATATGCCCCGAACACGAAGCCGCGCCCGAAGCGTGCCCCGCCCTCCCCGAGGAGCGCCCCGCCATCTTTGAGGAACGCAAGGACCAGATCCACCGCATCGGCGAGGGCGACTTCTCCATGGCCTGCAACCGCGACAGCCTGGCCGGGGCCGTAAGCCAGCGCGCCTGCGTGTTCTGCGGCTCCCGCGTGGTGCTGTACCCCATAGCCGACGCCCTGCACCTGGTGCACGGGCCCATCGGCTGCGCGGCCTACACCTGGGACATCCGCGGCGCGCTCTCAAGCGGCCCGGAGCTGCACCGGCTGTCCTTCAGCACCGATCTGCAGGAGCTGGATGTGGTCTTCGGCGGCGAGAAGAAGCTCGCCAAGGCCCTGGACGAGCTCATTCCGCTTTACGAGCCCAAGGCCGCCTTCGTGTACTCCACCTGCATCGTCGGCCTCATCGGCGACGACCTCCAGGCCGTGTGCAAGGCCGCCACCGCCCGCCACGGCGTCCCGGTCATCCCGGTGCAGAGCGAGGGCTTCAAGGGCAACAAGCGCGAGGGCTACCTGGCCGCGTGCAAGGCCATGCGCACCCTGGTGGGCACGGGGGATACCGGCGACATTTCGAAGCTCTCCGTGAACATCATGGGCGACTTCAACCTCGCGGGGGAAACCTGGATCATCAAGGACTACCTGAACCGCATGGGCATCGAGGTGGTGGCGGGGATCACGGGCGATGGCCGCGTGGGCGACCTGCGCAGGGCCCACGGCGCGGCGCTCAATCTCGTCCAGTGCTCCGGCGCCACCCAGGACCTGGCCAAGATGATGCGCGACGACTTCGCCATCCCTTTCAAGAAGGTGTCCTGGATCGGCATCGAGGACGTGGCCGAGAGCCTGTACGCCGTGGCGGAATTTTTTGAGCTCACGCAGCCGGAGCTGGCCGGAAACATCGTGGAGCGCACGGCCACGCTGGTGCGCGAGGAACTGGCCGCGCTCATGCCGCAAATCAAGGAGCTGCGCCGCGACCTGGAGGGCAAGAAGGCCGCCGTTTACGTGGGCGGCAGCTTCAAGGCCTTCTCCCTGGTCAAGGCCTTCCGCCACCTGGGCATGGAGGTCGTCATCGTGGGCAGCCAGACCGGCACCGAGGAGGACTACCGCGAGCTGGCCGCCATCTGCGCGCCGGGAACCATCGTGGTGGACGACGCCAACCCGCTGGAGCTCTCGGCCTTCCTCAAGGAGAAGGACGTGGACATCTTCGTGGGCGGCGTGAAGGAGCGGCCCATCGCCTTCAAGCTGGGCGTGGGCTTCTGCGACCACAACCACGAGCGCAAGATCGCCCTGGAGGGCTTTGTGGGCATGCTGAACTTTGCCAAGGAGGTGCATGCCTCGGTGCTGAGCCCCATTTGGAACTTTGTGCCCCGGCGCGAGCAGCAGAGGCTTGAGCGCGCTGAAGTGCTCAGCGAAGGCCCTATTACAGGGAAGGAGGCCTAGGTCATGGCTGCCAACATCGTCATGGACAGCGTTCCTAGCACTGTGGACGAATACAAGGGCCAGAGCCACGTTTCCACCACCAACGCCTGCAAGCTGTGCACGCCGCTTGGCGCCACCCTGGCCTTCAAGGGCGTGGAGGGGGCCATCCCCTTCCTGCACGGCAGTCAGGGCTGCGCCACCTACATGCGCCGGTACATCATCAGCCATTTCCGTGAGCCCATGGACATCGCGTCCTCCTCCCTGGGCGAAAAGAACGCCATCTACGGCGGCGGGCCGAACCTCAAGAAGGGCCTCTTGAACGCCATGCAGAAGTACGGCGCGGGAGTCATCGGCGTGGCCACCACCTGCCTCACGGAGACCATCGGCGACGATGTGGGCCGCCTGCTGGCGGAGTTCCGCGAGGAGTTCAAGGACCTGCCCCTGGCGGAGCTGGTGCACGTTTCCACGCCCAGCTACAGCGGCACGCACATGGACGGCTTCCACGGCGCGGTGAAGGCCATTGCCGATCAGCTATGCACGGAGAAGGTTGCCGCCAACGGCCGCGTGAACCTGCTGCCCGGCATGGTGAGCCCGGCGGACATCCGCCACCTGCGGGAGATTTGCCGTGGCTTCGGCGTGGAGCCCACCATCCTGCCGGACTATTCCGAGACCCTCGATGGTCCGGCCCTGCTGGAATACGAGAACATCCCCAGCGGCGGCACCAAGGTGGCGGACATCAAGGCCATGGGTGGCGCGCGCGCCTCCATCGAACTGGGCCGGGCCATCACCAGCCAGGAAACGGCGGGCACCTCCCTGCGCAAGCGCTTCGGCGTGCCGCTGCACAGCCTGGGCCTGCCCCTGGGCCTGCGCGAGACGGACAGCTTCTTTGCGGCGCTGAGGGAGATAACCGGGCGCGAGACGCCCCGCGACCTGGCCCTGGAGCGCGGCCGCTACATCGACTCCCTGGTGGACGGGCACAAGTACGTCTCCGGCCTCAAGGCCGTGGTGTACGGCGAGGAGGACATGGTCATCGGCCTGACGAGCTTTTTGGCCGAGATCGGCGTGCGGCCGGTGCTGGTGGCCACGGGCGCCAGAAACCGGGGCGTGGCCGAGCACATCCAGGCCATCGCCGGGGCCGTGGGCGGCCCGGTGCTGCGCCACATGCCCATAGTGCGCGAGGGCGCGGACTTCTTCGACATAGTCGAGGAGGCCAAGACCCTTTCCCCGGACATTCTGGTGGGCCACAGCAAGGGCCAGCGGGCCGCGCGGGAGTGGAACATTCCCCTGCTGCGCGTGGGCTTCCCCATCCACGACCGTTTCGGCGGGCAGCGCATGCTGCACCTGGGCTACCGGGGCGCGCAGACCCTATTCGACCGCTTGGTGAACATCGTCCTTGAGAAGAAGCAGACCGACAGCGACATCGGCTACGGGTACCTCTAGACCACTGCACTTTCAGGAAAAGGAGCCGCATATGCAGACCATCATCACGTCTTCCGTCGACCCGAAGTCCGTCAAGCACCCCTGCTTCAACAAGGAATCCTCCGGCTCCTGCGGGCGCGTGCATCTGCCCGTGGCCCCCAAGTGCAACATCCAGTGCAACTACTGCAATCGCAAGTACGACTGCGTCAACGAGTCGCGCCCGGGCGTCACCAGCGGCATTCTGAAGCCCTTCCAGGCGCTGGAATACACCCGCCAGGTGCTGGACAAGGAGCCGCGCATCACGGTCATCGGCATCGCCGGACCCGGCGACCCCATGGCCAACCCGGCGGAAACGCTGGAAACCATGCGGCTGATACGCAAGGAATACCCGCACATGCTCTTCTGTCTGTCCAGCAACGGGCTGGCCATGCCGCAGTACCTGGACGACCTGGCCGAGCTGGGCGTGACCCACGCCACGGTGACGCTCAACACCGTGGACCCGGCCATAGGCGCGCAGATTTACTCCTGGGTGCGCGATGGCAACGTGGTGTACCGGGGCCAGGCAGCGGCGGAGCTCATCCTGGAGCGCCAGCTGGCGTCCATCGCTGGCCTCAAGGCCCGTGGCCTGGCCGTGAAGGTGAACACCATCGTCATTCCGGGCGTAAACGATGCCCACGTGCAGGCCGTGGCTGTAAAGGCCAGCGAGCTGGGCGTGGACCTGATGAACCTGATGCCCATGCATCCCAACGAGGGCACCCCCTTCGGCCACCTGGCCGAACCGACCAAGGCCGCCATCGACGCCCTGCGCGCCGAGGCCGGACCCCTGGTGCCCCAGATGACCCACTGCCGCCGTTGCCGGGCGGACGCCGTTGGCCTGCTGTGCAACGACCGCTCCGGCGAGCTGGGCGGCGTCCTGGCGGCCTGCGGAAAGCTGCCCCCGCAGGGCCAGGACGACCGTCCGTATATTGCCGTGGCCACCCGCGAGGGCCTGCTGGTCAACCTGCACCTGGGCGAGGCCAAGCGCTTCCAGATATGGGGCAAGGCCGAGTCCGGCGGGTTCCGCATGGTGGAGGAACGCCAGGCGCCCACCGCGGGCTGCGGCCCCACCCGCTGGGAGGATCTGGCCAAGCTGCTGGCCGACTGCCGGGCCGTGCTGGTGAACGCCGTGGGCGACACCCCGCGCAAGATCCTGGCCGAGCGCGGCGTCACCCCGGCCTCCTGCTCCGGGTTCATCGAGGACGCCCTGGCCCTGGCCTACGGCGAGGAGGGCCTGGCGCAGCTGGAGGCCCTGAAGGCCCGAAGCGGCGGCCTGGGCAAGTCCTGCTGCGGCACGGGCGACGGCTGCTAGGCCCGCGCGGGCAAGCGGAGAACGCCGTGGAGGCTGCGCCATGGATGCCCTGACGCTCTTCGGCCTTGCGGCGGTGAGCCTGATGCTGTTCTTTTACGCCCTGGAGGACCGAAGCCCCTGGTTCGTGCTGGGATTCGCCGGGTCCTGCGTGCTGGGCTCGACCTACGGGTTCCTGCAAGGGGCCTGGCCCTTCGGCCTGGTGGAGGGCGTATGGAG
>JAVBYL010000107.1 GCA_030824035.1 Humidesulfovibrio sp. | reverse complement strand
CCAAGCCGGTGGAGATCTCCGTCCTGCAGGATTACGTCAACCGGGCGCTCAAGTAGCCCGCCGCAAAAGGCGATGGGCGCCATGCACTTCGCCCCGGACACCCCACAGGCCCCCCACCGGGTTCTGACGACACGCCAGATTCTGACAACAAGTCGGATTCTGACAACAAGTCGGCTGTGCGCCGCTTTGTCCCCGGCCTGGGCGCTTGTCCTGTTCCTTTTCCTGCTGTCGCTGTTGCCGCCAGCCCTGGCCCTGGCACGCCAGACCACCGCCCCACAGGCCGCCGCATCGGCAAGCATATCAGCAAGCACCCCGGCAACCGCTTCCGACGCTGGCGAGTCCGCCGCCCAGCGCGAGCTTGTGGCCGTGTTCCCCTCCAACGTGCCTCCCCAGCACTTCCTGGGCACAGACAACAAGCCCGACGGGTTCGCCGTCGAACTGTTCCGCCACGTGGCCGCCCTGGCCGGGTACAAGCCCGTCGTCCTGGTGGCGACTGGGCCCTTCCAGGCCGAGCAGATGCTGCGCCAGGGCCAGGCCCGCGTGCTGCCCGGCTACGGCATCAGCCCCGGCAGGGAGAACGCCCTGCGCTTCACCTCGCCCTTCGAGTACCACCCCATCAACATCTTCTTCCGCGCCAGCGGCCCCCGCCTGGACACCCTGGAGGCCCTGCGCGGCAAGCGCGTGGCCCTGGTGCAGGGCAGCATTCCCCTGGAACGGTTCCGGAACAACACCGAGATCAACATCCTGGTGGTGCCCACGCTCTCCGAGGCCATCTTCAAGACCCTCACCGGCGAGGCCGACGCCCTGGTTTTCCAAACGCGCCTGGTGTGGCAGGCCGCACGGGCCGCCGGGGCGGAGGGCGCGCTCACCGCCAGCCGGAGCCCCCTGTTCGAGGTCGCCCGGGGCATTGCCGTGGGCGTGGAGGACGAAGCCCTCCAGCGCGAACTGGACGATGCCCTGGTGCGCTTCCTCGACACCCCGGAGTATCAGGCGCTGTATGCGAAATGGCGGTCCTCCCCGCCGCAGGCCACCATCCAACCGGAGGTGCTGTGGCTGGCCGGGGCCCTGGCCGCAAGTCTGGTGGGCGCGCTGCTGGCCTGGCGTTACGTGTCCGTGGTGCGCATCAACCGCAGGCTCACCCTGGCCGTATCCGAGCGCGACGAGGCCCTGGCCGCCCTGCGCCTCACGGAGGAGCGCCAGGGTTCGCTGCTGGCCCTCTCGCACATGGAGGAGGCCAGCCTGGACGCCATCATCTCCTTCGCCCTGGAGGAAGGCGTGCGCCTCACCGGCAGCGACATGGGCTACCTCTGCTTTTTGGAGGAGGGCGATGTCGACCTGGCGCGCTTCCACTGGTCCAAGGCGGCCCAGAAAACCTGCGCCATGCCGGACACCCGCGTTTACCCCCTGAACCAGGCCGGGCTGTGGGCCGAGTGCCTGCGCACGCGCCAGCCCAGCATCATCAACGACTACGAGGCCCACGCGGACAAGCGCGGGCTGCCGGAGGGGCACGCGCCCGTGCTGCGCCACATGGCCGTTCCCGTGGTGGAGGGCGGCCGCGTGGTGACGGTGTTCGGCGTGGGCAACAAGCCTGAGGCCTATAACGAGGCCGACGCGCGCCAGCTCCAGCTCTTCCTCATCGGGCTGTGGCGCATTGTGCAGGCCAAGCGCAGCGCCGCCGACCTGGTCCAGGCCAAGGAATACGCCGAGGAGCTCATCCAGGGGGCCAACGCCATGGCCATCAGCCTCGACCAGGAGTGCCGCGTCACCCTGCTCAACCCCGCGGCCACGGAGCTCACCGGCTACGCCCTGGAAGACGTGCTTGGCCGCAACTGGTTCGAGCTGACGCGCCCCCCCCAGGAGGCCAAAGGCATAACGGAACGTTTTGCCAAGTACCTGGCGGAGGAACTGCCCCTGCCGCGCACGCACGAGGCCAGCATCATCACCAAAAACGGCAGCGTGCGGCACGTCACCGCGCAGAATTCCCTGCTGCGCAAAGACGGCAAGCCCGTGGGCATCCTCTCCTTCGCCATCGACCTCACCGACCGCAAGCAGGCGGAGCGCGCCCTGGCCGAAAGCGAGGAGAAGTTCCGCTCCCTGGCCGAGGACTCGCCCGCGCTCATCTGCCGGTTCCGGCCCGGCGGCGTCATCACCTACGTGAACAACGCCTACTGCCGCACCTTTGGCCGCTCGCCGGAGCAGCTCCTGGGCACCAGCTTCCTCGACCTGCTGCCGGAATCGGAGCGCGAGGGCGTGCGCGCGCACTTTCTCGCCCTCAGCCCACGGCAGCCCACCAAGTCTTACGAACACCGCGTGGTGCTGCCCGGTGGCGGCGAGGCCTGGCAACGCTGGACCGACAGGGCCGTCTTCGACGCCACGGGCGAGGTGTGCGCCTACCAGAGCGTCGGCATGGACATCAGCGAGAACAAGCGCGCCGAGGCGGAGCTGACCCGGCTGCACCACGCCATTGAGCAGGCGGCGGAGGGCGTGGTCATCACCGATCAGAACGGTGTACTGCTCTTCGCCAACCCGGCCTTCCAGCGCATGGTCGGCGTCGATGGCGAACTGGCCCTGGGCCGGGGGCAGTCCATCCTGGAGCTTGCCCGCGCCGAGCTGCAGCACCAGGACTCCCACCTGCTGACCACCAACGAGGGCAAGGCCTGGCGCGGCTGCGTCAGCTTCCGTTGCAAATTCGGCCCCACGGTGGAGGTGGAGCTTTCCCTTTCCGCAATCCACAACGCCCAGGGCGAGGTGACCAGCTATGCCGCCCTGTGCCGCGATGTGACCGAGAAAAAGCGCCTGGAGCGCCAGCTGTGGCAGGCGCAAAAGATGGAGGCCCTGGGAACCCTGGCGGGCGGCATCGCCCACGACTTCAACAACATCCTGGCCTCCATCATGGGCTTCACCGAACTGGCCATGGACGACAGCCCCCCGGACGGGCGCGCCCGCACCAGCCTGGAGCGCGTGCTCAAGGCCAGCAGGCGGGCCAAGGAGCTGGTGCGGCAGATCCTCTCCTTCAGCCGGCGCTCCCCGGCGGAGCAGCGGCACTTCCACGCCGGGCTGGCCGTGCGGGAGGCCCTCAAGCTCCTGCAGGCCACCCTGCCCAAAAATGTCGTTATTGAGCACCAACAAGGGCCCCAGTCTGGGCAACAGCCGGGCCAGCCCGACTGCTCCGTAATGCCCGACTGTTCTGTCATGGCCGACCCCTCGCAGATCCACCAGATAGTGATGAACCTGTGCACCAACGCCGCCCAGGCCATGCGGGACACGGGCGGGCGCATCCTGGTGCGCACCGGCCTGGCGGACCCGGAGAGCATGGGCCACCCCTCCGCCCCGCACCGGCTGCCGCCGGGCCAATACTTTGAGCTGGTGGTGCAGGACGACGGCCCAGGCATCGCCCCGGACATTCTGGGCCGCGTGTTCGACCCCTTCTTCACCACCAAGGGCCCCGGCGAGGGCACCGGCCTGGGGCTGGCCGTGGTGCACGGCATCGTCACCGGCCTGGGCGGGTCCATCTCCGTCCAGAACGTGGAGGGCCAAAACGGCCCAGGCCAGGGCGCGCGCTTCACCGTGCTGCTGCCCGCCTCCGGCCAGGACCCCAAGGCCCGGGCCGAGGCGCCCGCGCGCTGCCGCGAGGGCCGGGGGCGCATCCTGTTCGTGGACGATGAACCCGACATTCTGGCCCTGGCCAGCCAGGCCTTGGCCCCCCTGGGCTACGACATCCAGACCTTTGAAAAACCCGAGGAGGCGCTCTCCGCCTTCCGCAGCGCCCCGGCCAGCGTGGATCTCGTCATCACCGACCAGAGCATGCCCGGCATGGCGGGCGCGGCCCTGGCCGAGCATCTGCGCTCCGTCCGGGCCGATCTTCCCATCATTGTTTCCTCAGGCTACAGCGACGCCATCCCCCTCGACCGGGTCCACTCCCTGGGCCAGGTGCGGCTGCTGCCCAAACCATATTCCATGGGAGAATTGGCGGATAGCATCCGCCTGGCCCTCTGCGAGGGCGGGGAGAAGGGGAATGGCCCAGAAAATTCTGGTCATTGACGACGACAAGGACGTGCGCGACCTGGTGTGCCTGCTGCTGGAAAGCCGGGGCTACGAGGCCACCGCCGCGCCCGGAGGCAAGCAGGCCCTGGAGAGCGTGCGACTTTCGCCGCCGGATCTGGTCATCACCGATGTGGTGATGCCCGACATGGACGGCTTCGAGGTGCTGCTTTCCCTGCGTTCCCTGGCGCCGGGGGTCAAAACGCTGGTCATGTCCGGCGGGGGGCGGCTTTCGCCGGAGCAGTACCTGAAGACGGCCCGCGGCCTGGGCGCGGGAGGGGTGCTGCGCAAGCCCTTCACGCGGGCGGAATTTCTGGATACGGTCAGGCGCGTGCTGCCGCCGGAGGATCACGCTTGGCAGTAGCGTCTGGCCTGGCAGTAGCGCGCCCGGCCCCGCAGTCGTGGAAGAGTGCGCCGTAAGAGACGCGCCACACTGGACGCCGCCCGAAAAGGTCAACCCGCAACACGTCCACCCAGCTCTCAGGCAAGGAGCACCCATGTCCGCCGATATATCTCCCCTCGCCATGGCGTTTTTGCGCCAGGCCCAGGCCGCCGCGAAAAACCGCATCCGCGCGCAGAAGGCCGCCCAGGAGGGCAACGCCGAGGCCGCCCTGCTGTTTGTGGCCCTTGCCGAGGCCCAGGATGTCCACGTCAAAAAGACCATGCTCTTCCTGCGCGGGCGGCTGGAATCCACCGCCGACAACCTGGCCGAGACCCTGCAGGAGGCCCGCGAACTGGCCGTGGACCTGCTGGAGGCCACCATCCTGGCCCAGGCCGAGGGCGACAAGGCCGGGGGCGCGCTGCTGACCCAGATGGCCAAGTCCATGGTGAGCCACCTGGCCCTGCCGTGCATGCCCTGCGGCAGCCGCCTGCATGTGTACGTGTGCACCATCTGCGGGCACATCCATGTTTCCGGCGCCGGGGAGCAAGGGCCGGGCCGCTGCCCCGTGTGCCAGGCCGTGCCCGAAAAGTTCACCGAAGTGGCCGCCTAGGCCCAGGCCGCGAGCGCCCGTGATTGTTGAGGCCCTGAAATACGCCGCGGCACGGCTGGCCGGACAGGACGACCGGCACGGCCATCTTGCCGAGGCCATCGCCATGCAGGCCCGGCACGCCCGGCAACGCACCGCCTGGCAGCCGCACCTGGAGCAGTGCCGCGCCACGTGCCTGGACGCCGCGCAGGCTTGCCCGCCAAAGCGCCGCCGCACGGCCCTGGTGGTGGGCGCGGGCCTGCTGCTGGATGTGCCCCTGGAGGAGCTGGCGCGGCGCTTCCAGCAGGTGGTGCTGCTCGACCTGGCCTTCCTGCCCGGCGTGGCCGCGCGGGCCAAGGCCCTGGGCAACGTGCGCCTGCTGCGCCACGACATCACCGGCTGCCTGGACGGCATGCGGGAAATGGCCGCCCGGACCGCACCGCTTCTGGCCCCGCCCGTCACCCTGGGCCCCGGTTCGGCAGCCCATGGCTCGCCGTCCGTCGACTGGGCCGGGCTGGACTTCGTGTACTCGGCCAACCTGCTTTCGCAGCTGCCCCTGCATGCCCTGGCCGCCCTGCGGCGCCACGCCCCGCACCTGGACGAGACGGCCAGGGAGGCCTTCGCCGCCTCGCTCATCCACGCGCATCTGGATTGGCTGGGCGGCCTGCCCTGCCCGGCCTGCCTGGTTGCGGACGTGGAGGAATATACCGTGGAGGAATATGCCGTGGCGCTTACAACCGGCGAGGAGACCATCACGCCCCTGCTGTATGGCGTCGAAATCCGCGGCAGTGAACTCCGCGGCGCGGAAACGGCCCGCACCTGGACCTGGAACATGGCCCCAGGCGGCGAGGCCCTGCCCGGCATGGACGTGCGCCGCCGGGTGCTGGGAATCCTGGATGCACGCAAGCGAGGTCCGCATGCCAAAGCCACACCCATGACAGAGGTGCACCATGACGGATGACACGCGGCCTAAAGCACCGCCGATGCCCCTGGACACCAAGCATTGCCGCGAGGTCGACCCGGTGCGCACCCTGGCCCTGGAGCGGCGCATCCTGCTCAAGATCGACGAGTCCGAGACCAGCGCCTTCACCACCGATGAACAGCGCATGTTCACCGTATTTTTCGAGCTGGCCCAGGAGTACGACTCCCGCCGGGACTTCTACACGGCCTGCGTGCTGCTGCCGTACCTCTTCTTCGCCCAGGAGTGCCGCCTGTACCTGCGCACCGGGCCCAGGGCCTGGAAGCTGGCGCGCTGCCACTCCCTGCCCGCGCAGCTGCCGCAAACCGAGCCCCCGGCCCACTCGGCCCTGGTGGGCGAGGGCTGGTTCATCCCCATCCGGGGCCGCCACGACACCGGCGAGCTCATGGGCTTCACCCCGGCGGACGGCGTCATCGGCTGGCTGGAAATGGTGGGCGGGGCCGACCTGGACGAGCACGCGAAGCTCTTCTACGAAAAGTTCGCCAACCGCATCGGCTTCCAGCTGCACAACAGGCGCGCCCGGGCCAAAAACACCGAGCACCTGGCCTTCATCCAAAACCTTGTGGAAGACATCGGTCACAACGTCATCGTGCCCAACATGATCTTCAAGCTGTTTTTCAACAGGCTGAAGGGCTCCGTGCTGGCGCTGGAGCAGATGGTGCTGAGCGCGCCGGAGGAGACGCCGGGCGAGTTCCTTGCCGGGCTGGACTTTCTGCAGGCTCGCCTGCGCGCCCAGTATGAGGAGATAAACCGCCACTACGAGCAGACCAGCCTGTTTCTGGAAACGCTGCTGCGCCGCCGCCATTTCGAGGAAGGCCGCTACGTGCTGGAAAAGCGCATGGTGAACCTGCGCAAGCAGGTGGTGGAGCCGCAGGTGGAGCGCTACCGGCCCAGGATGGAAGACCGGGGCATCCACATCGACATGTCCATGGGCGGCATCCCCGACCTGCCCGTGTACCTCATGGCCGATCTGGGGCTCATCTCCCAGGTGTACGCCAACCTTTTTTCCAACGCCGTAAAGTACACCCAGCCCATCACGACCCCGGAGGGGAGCTCGGCCAAGTTCATGGCCTACGGGCTCAGCATCGAGCACGACGCCTTCGGGCCGGGGCGGGACGGGGTGAAGCTCAACGTGTTCACCACCGGGCCGGTGGTGGCGGAGCAGGACCGCCCGGGGCTGTTCGAGCCGGGGTTCCGCTGCGCCAACACCTGCGAGGAGCACGGCACCGGGCACGGCCTGGCCTTTGTGCGCCAGGTGGTGGACCTGCACGGCGGCACGGCGGGCTACGAGCCAGCGCCCCTGGGCAACAATTTCTACATTATGCTGCCCCTGGAAGAGGCGCGGGAGGGGTAGGCGGAGTGGCTGCGGGGCTTCAGCCCTGCGGCTCCTGCCGGGTCAGGCAGTGGATGGTGCCCAGGCCCCAGACCAGGTCCACGGCGTGGATGCCGATGACCGGCCGGTCGCAGACCTCGGTCAGGATGCCCAGGGCGAGGCGGTCGTTCACGTCGTTGAAGGTGGGCACGAGCACCGCTGCGTTGGTGATGAGGAAGTTGGCGTAGCTGGCGGGCAGGCGCATGCCGTCGAAGTACAGCGGCGCGGGCATGGGCAGGCGGACCACCTCGGGACGGGAGCCGTCCTCCAGGCGCGCGCCTTCCAGCCGCTCGCGGTTTTCTTCCAGAATGTCGTGGTTCGGGTCCGCCGCGTTCTTTTCCTCGCACAGCACCAGGGTGCGCGCGTTCACAAAGCGGCAAAAGTCGTCCACGTGGCCGTGGGTGTCGTCGCCCGCAATGCCATTGGCCAGCCAGATGGTGTTGGTGATGCCCAGGCTCTGCGCGAAAACGGCCTCGTAGTCCGCGTGGGTGTAGCCGGGGTTGCGCACCTGCACCTCCGGGTCCAGGCAGCATTCCTCGGTGGTGAGGAGGCTGCCGCGCCCGTTGATGTCCAGGGCGCCGCCCTCGAAGACCACCTGCCGGCCCTTGTGCTCCACGGGGGTGAGTTCCAAGCCCAAAGCGCGCGCGGCGGCGGCCGGAACCTGGGCGTCGAGCTGAAACTCCGGGTACTTGCTCCAGGCGTCGAACCCGAAACCGGCGATGGTCAGCTTGCCCCGGCTTTCCACAAAGCAGGGGCCACAGTCGCGCATCCAGCCTCGATCGGTGGGGATGCGCAGGAAGTCCACGCGGGTCAGGTCCACATGGGCCTTGGCCAGCTGGCCGCGCGCGCGGGACTCCACCTGGGCGGACCCCACAAGCACGCGCACCCGCTCACGCCCCTCGGCCCCCGCGATCTTGCGGATGATCTCGGCAAAGGCCCAGGGCATGGGCTGGAACTTGCCCGGCCAGTCCGCTGGGGTCTGGGGCCAGGTTATCCAGGTGGCGGCGTGGGGCTCCCATTCCGCAGGCAGGCGGAGATGGGGCTTGGCGGACACCTCGGCAGTCATGACCGGCCTACTTCTTTACCTTGGCAGGGGCCTTTGCGGGGGCCTTGGCAGCGGGCTTCTTGGCCTTCTTGGCCAAACGGTCCTGCAGGCCCTTGATGAGAATGGGCCAGGCCATGGTGGCATCGGCGTGGACCTCGGCGAACTGGCCGCCCTCGGCCGGGGGCACGAACTTGCCCCAGCTGATGCCCTCCTGGTAGGTGCAGCCGGAAAGCCCACCCCAGTGCACCGGCTCCGGGCAGATGCGGATGGCATAGGTGAAGCGCCGCTCGGGCAGGTCGCGCTCCAGGCGCTCGCCCATCACGTCGAAGAACGGGCCGATCTGCTGCGCCCAGTTGCGCGGCACGCCGCCGCCGATGGTGAAGATGGCCATCTTCTTGGCGCCATACATCTTCTTGGAGTAGCTGAACAGGTCGAGGAAGGGGTTGAACTGGAAGGGCAGCGCCTCCGGGCCTTTTTCGCCCAGCAGGTGGCCAAAGTCCTTGGCCAGGATGGAGCAGGCCACGTCCAGGGCCAGCTCGGAGTCCGTAAAGGCCGGGATGTAGACAGGAACGCCCTTCTTGTACGCGCTTTTGAGGATGCCGGGGCCGTTGTACTTCTCGGACAAGTGCTTGCCGATGGCCTTGCAGATGAGCTCGCTGGACAGGTGCGTGACCTTTTCCACGTCCATGAGCTGGTGCATGACCTCGCGGACGACCAGCTCGGCCTGGGCGAAGTTGGCCTCCGGCTCCAGGGTGTCGTACACGCGGTTGTACCCGGCCTCGAAGAGGTCCTTGTCGTTCATCTTCGCGGGTTCGTACTTGAAATGCTTGAGCCCGATGGACTCGATGAACCCATGCGCCATGAGCGCGCCGGTGGAAACGACCACATCCAGCCAGCCCTCGTCGATCATCTTGATGAGCAGCTTGCTCTGCTTGGCCACGGTCATGGCGCCGGAGAAGGTGCCCACCACCACGCAGTCGGGGTCTTCCACCATGGCTTGCAGCACGTCCAGGGCCTCGCCCAGGCTGCGGCCGCCAAAGGCGGTGCGGCCCATGGCGGTCAGGAGCTCGTCGAAGTCGCCGATCTTGTCCGGGTCCAGAGTGGTGAGGGGGGTAAGCCGGTCTTTGACGCCGTCGTGCAGAGTGCGCTTGATGGCCATGGGAGCTTCCTTAAAAGTTGGGGCCCCCGCTCCCCTATGCGGAAACGGGAGCCCCAGCTGTGGGTTCGATGAGGCGAAACGTCTTACATCAGGAAGACGACTGCGGACACCGTGGTGGTCCACATATTGGACGTGCCGACGCCAGAGACGGCGGCGGAGAAGGAGTCGATGATCTTGCCGCTCATGAGGTACACTTCGCGGCGCTCGTCGTAGCCGATCTCGGGGTCGAAATCGACGCCGAGGGTGGTGGCCAGCATGGTGGAGGCCAGGTCCTCGGCAAAGTCGCCCAGCTCTTTCTCTTCCTCACCAAAGCTGTGGTGCTCGGAGATGTAGCCGTAGTGCTCTTTGTCGGCCGGAATGGCCATGCCCACGGCGGAACCGACCAGGCGGCCCTTCTCGTTGGTCTGGTTGCGGGCCATGACGCAGAAGGTGATCTGGCCGGGGTGCAGGGCCTTCACGCCCTCTTCCAGGCTCAAAAGCTCGCAGTTGGGCGGGTAGATACTGGAAACGTAGACGAGGTTCTGTTTTTCAATGCCGGCCGCGCGCAGCGCCAGCTCGAAAGATTGCAGCTTGTTCTTGTGCACGCCGACACCTTTGGTGAAAAAGGCGCGAGTAGGAACCATGGGGTGTTGAGCCATTAATAGACCCTCCTGGGCTTGGGATAACGCCGGGTGTCCCGACGAATGACGCAATATATTTTTTTGGAAGGGCTGGCTACTATTAAATTGGTCGGGCCCTGGCAAGACATTTCTTTGCCCTAGTCCCCGTTGCCGTCCCGGTTATCGCCAACCGTCTCACCAGCCAGCAGTTTCAGCTGCCCGCAGGCGGCGGCAATGTCTTGCCCCATGCTGCGCCGCAAAAATGTGGTGATGCGCTTGCTGCGCAAATATTCCTCAAAGGCCAGCACATCGGCCTGCTCCGGCGCGCGGTAGGGCGGGGTGACCCCGGCCTGGGGCGGCGGCGGATTGTAGCCGATGAGGTTCACCTTGCAGCGGCGCTGGCCCAAAAGCCGCACCAGCTGCTTGGCGTGGGCGATGCTGTCGTTCACCCCGCCGAGCATGATGTACTCATACGTCACCCGCTCGCGCGGCCTGATGGGGTAGGCGTCCAGGCTGGCCATGAGCTCCGGCAGGGGCACGCGGGCGGCCTTGGGCATAAGGCGTTCGCGCAGCTCCTGGGTGGGCGCGTGCAGGCTGATGGCGGGCACGGCGAGGCCTGAGTCTCCCAAAATTTTGAGCGCGGCGGGTATGCCCACGCTGGACACCGTGCTGCGGCGGGAGGCGATGGAGATGCCCTCGGCGCTGCCCAGGGTCTCCAGGCTGCGCAACAGCTCGGTGAGATTCATCAGCGGTTCGCCCATGCCCATGAACACCAGGTTGCGCACGGTGGGCAGGCCAACCTGCGCAAGGTGCGCGCGGCCAACCATCACCTGGCCCAAAATCTCGCCCATGGTCATGTTGCGCGTGAGGCCCAGCTCGCCTGTGGAGCAGAAGGTGCACGCCATGGCGCAGCCCACCTGGGTGCTCAGGCACTGGGTGTAGTGCTCGCCCATGGGAATCAGCACGGTCTCGATGCGTTCGCCGTCGGCCAGGCGCAGCAGCAGCTTGATGGTGCCGTCGCGGCTGGTGCGCACCACGTCCACCTCGGGCCAGATGATGTCCGCCCGCGTGGCGAGCTTGGCCTTGAGGTCCTTGGAGAGGTTCGTCATCTCCGCAAAGCTGTGCACCCCACGGGACCACAGCCAGTGCCACAACTGGTCCGCCCGGAAGCGCGGCTGGCGCAGGTCCTCCACCACAAAGGCCTCCAGCTCCGACCGGGTGAGGTTCAGGAGATCGGCCTTGGGGGCGGCTGCGGGGTTCGGCGTCGGGGTCATCATCGCCCTAGCATGTACCAGCGCGGGGCGCGATGCGCAAGGTGGCGGG
>JAVBYL010000102.1 GCA_030824035.1 Humidesulfovibrio sp. | reverse complement strand
GAAATCACGCGCTTCTTCATGAGCATCGCCGAGGCCTGCCAGCTCATCCTGCAGGCCGGGGCCCTCAGCCGCACCAGCGGCACCGGCGGCGAAATCTACGTGCTGGACATGGGCGAGCCTGTGCGCATCGACGACATGGCCCGCGATCTCATCCGCCTGTCCGGCAAGCAGCCGGGCGTGGATATCGACATCGTGTACACCGGCCTGCGGCCCGGCGAGAAGCTCTATGAGGAACTCTTGACCGCGGGTGAGGGCGTGGTGCGCACCGAGCACGAGAAGATCCTGGTGCTGGGCGGAACCCTGGGCCTGAACCCCGAGGCCATGGCCTGCGCCGTCGACGCGGGCATGGCCGAGCTCATCGCCGCCGCGCACAAGCAGGACGCTGAAGGCATACGCGCGCTGCTAAAAACCCTGGTGCCGGAATACGCACCAGGAGAGGTGTAGCGAGGGGAGAGGCGACGGAGAGGGAAACTGCCCAGGGGCGCTGCCCTTGACCCCGTAAGGGGTTCCCCCCCTTAACCCCGCTGGGGGAAATGATTTCCCCCAGACCCCCACAGGCCAAGTGAGAGCGCCGGAAGAGCTTTGCTCGTCCGGCGCTCTCACTTGGGGCGGTGTCTTAGGCTGGTGGAACGGCGAACGTCCCTGTTGCCTCCCAAGCATTTCAACAGCGAAGGGCATCCCCGGTGGCTTTGCACCGGGGATGCCCTTCGCGTACTGGGGATTCCAAAGGGCCTCAGGCCCTTTGGCGGGGTGCAGGGGCAGCGCCCCTGCCTCCCGCTCTAGATGGGCGGGGCTATGGTGACCAGCACGCGCATGTCCGTGGTGGCGCGCACGCCGTGCGGCGTGGCGATGGGGCACACCAGGGTGTCGCCGGGCTTGGCCGGGGTGGCGCTGTCCTTGCCAAGGAACTCGCCGGTTCCTTCCAGCACGCAGAGCACCAGCTCGCCCTCGATGTCGTGCGAATGCAGGGGCAGCCCCTGCCCGGCCTTGAAGTTGAACGAGATGACCTTCATGAACTCGGACTCATGCACCACGGTCATCTTGGGGCTCTTGTCTAAAAATCCGGCCTGTTCGTTGAGGTGGACCAGCTTCATGGGGGTTCTCCTTATGGGTTGCAATCAGCCCGGGAAGGGGCGCGGGCCCGTGGCGCCGGCGGGCTGTATGCCGCCGGTGCGCTCGATGACCACGGTCTCGATGGGCACGGTGCTCCCGGCGACCTGGGCCGCGCGCAAGGCGATGGCGGTCATGCCGTTGCAGCAGGGCACTTCCATCTGCACCACGGTGATGTCCTTGATGGTGTTCACACGTAAAATTTCCGCCAGCTTCTCGATGTAGCTCTGCGCGTCGTCGAACTTGGGGCAGCCCAGCAGCAGCACGCGTCCCGGCAGGAAGCGGGCGTTGAAGTCCGGGAAGGACGGCGGCACGCAGTCCGCCGCGAGCAGCAGGCTGGCGTTCTGCAGGAAGGGGGCGCTGGGCGGCACCAGGCGCAGCTGAATGGGCCAGTGCGAGAGGTTTGACACGCCACCACCGGCCTGCTGTGTGGGCACGTTGGCCTGCTGGCAGGGGGATGCCCCGGCCGGGCCCTGGGGCCGCAGGCTCATGCTCCGGCTGCCGGGGCAGCCGCCGCCCGGCCTGCTCCCGGATCCCTTATGGTCCAGCCGAAGGCTGGCGGGATCAGGCATGTGGTCGGGCACTTCGCGTCCCTGGGCCTTCAGGTGTCTGGCCACGGCTTCGGGGTCGAAGTCTTCCACCTCCACCTCCACCACCTTGAGCGCGCCGGTGGGGCATTCGCCCAGGCAGGCGCCCAGGCCGTCGCAGAACACCTCGTTCACGAGCTTGGCCTTGCCGTCGATGATGGCCAGTGCCCCCTCGGCGCAGCCGGTGACGCAATTGCCGCAGCCGTTGCAGAGGTCTTCGTTGACAGTGATGAGCTTGCGCGTGGCTTTCATGCGTATCCCCTTGAAGGTGGGCGCGGGGGTGTTCGTTGGCCCCCGCGCCCATGGAGTGTGATGTGGAGGAGGTCTCTCTTAACTAGGAACGGCTCTCAGCTTGGCAAGGGCCTAGCCCAGAATGGCCTTCAGGTCTTCGTCCGGGGTGGTGATGGGCTTGATGTCGAAGTTCTCGACCAGGAAGGCCAGCACGTTCGGGGTCACAAAGGCCGGGAGGCTGGGTCCGAGGCGGATGTTCTTGATGCCGAGCGACAGCAGGGTGAGCAGGATGGCCACGGCCTTCTGCTCGTACCAGGACAGGATGAGCGACAGCGGCAGGTCGTTGACGCCGCAGTTGAAGGCTCCGGCGAGCGCCACGGCGATCTGGATGGCCGAGTAGGCATCGTTGCACTGGCCCACGTCGAGCAGGCGCGGAATGCCGCCGATGTCGCCCAGCTGCTTGTCGAAGAAGCGGAACTTGCCACAGGCAAGGGTCAGGATGATGGTGTCCTTGGGGGCCTTTTCCACGAACTCGGTGTAGTAGTTGCGGCCGGGCTTGGCGCCGTCGCAACCGCCCACCAGGAAGAAGTGGCGGATCTTGCCGGCCTTCACCGCGTCGATGACGGTCGGGGCCACGCTCATGACGGTGTTGCGGCCAAAGCCCACGTTGACTGTGCCGCGGTCGACGTCGTCGGTGAAGCCGGGCAGCTCCAGAGCGCGCTTGATGACGGCGCTGAAGTCCTCGTTGCCGACGTGCACCGCACCGGGCCAGCCGACGAGGCCGGTGGTGAAGATGTTCGGCAGGTAGCTCATGGCGGGCTTCTGGATGCAGTTGGTGGTCATCAGCACCGCGCCCGGGAACTCGGCGAATTCCTTGATCTGGTTCTGCCAGGCCGTGCCGTAGTGGCCGAAGAAGTGCTTGTAGGCCTTGAGCTTCGGGTAGCCGTGGGTGGGCAGCATCTCACCGTGGGTGTAAATGTCGATGCCCTTGCCCTCGGTCTGCTTCAGCAGGGTCTCCAGGTCCTTCAGGTCGTGGCCGGAAACGAGGATGCACTTGCCCTTGCGGTGGCCGATGGGCACGGCGGTGGGCACGGGGTGGCCGTAGGTGCCGGTGTTGCCCGCGTCCAAGAGCTCCATGGCCTTCAGGTTGGCCTTGCCGCAAGCCATGGCCAGGGCAACCCAGGCGCCCAGGTCCAGGTCCTTGCGCAGGGCGCTGGCGAACGCCTCATAGATGTACGCGGCAACGCTGGCGTCGTACTGGCCCAGCAGGGCGGCGTGGTCGGCATAGGCGGCAACGCCCTTGATGCCGTAAATGACGGTCTGCTTGAGGGACTGGACGTCGGCGTTGGGGTCGACGGCGTTGATGGCGTGCTCTTCGCCCTGCTTCACCAGCCCGGCCAAATCGGCAGCGGGGGTGAACTTCAGGCAGTCGCAGGCGGGCAGGCTGACGCCCAGGGAGGCCGTGCGGGCCTTCATGCACTCGCGCAGCTCCACGGCCTTGTGGATGAGCGGCACAAAGCGCGCGGCGTCGAAGTTGACGTTGGTCAGGGTGCTGAACACGGCCTTGTAAAGGAAGAGGTCCGTCTCCTTGTCCTGCACGCCTTTTTTGGCGGCCTCGTTCGCCACAACGGACAGGCCTTGGCAGGCGTAGATCAGCAGGTCCTGCAGGGCGGCGACGTCGGGTTGCTTGCCACACACGCCGATCTGGGTGCAGCCGGTGCCTTTGGCGGTCTGTTCACACTGATTGCAAAACATGGGTTGTCCTCCTTGATGGTGGGTTGGATGCTCGGTCACGCGAGTCTGGTTTATGACAAGCATTGCCCCTTTTCTTTGACTTGTGTCAACGCCCATACATTTTCTTCGATTATTTTTTCCACGGGCGCAAAAAAGCCCCACCCCCCGTTTCAGGGAGGGGCGGGGCCGGAAGAAGCAAGGCACTGGGGTATTGCCAAGACGTACAGCGTGATATATAGATGAGGTAAATGAGCATCCGGATTTTTAGCCACAAGTTTTGCTATTTATTTTCCATCCCTGGGGGTTAGTTATGTATTCGCCAAATTCTATAGCCAATTGGTTTCTCGCCAAGACAGACCGAGAGGCAGGCGAGTCTATTACCCACCTTCAACTTCAAAAATTACTGTATTATTCTCAGGCATGGGCTCTGATCTTGCTCAATAAGCCGCTTTTTGAGGAGGACTTTCAGGCCTGGGCCCATGGCCCAGTCCTGAGGTCGGTATATGACAAGTATTCAGGCAACCGTTGGAATGCGCTTCCTCCTCCACAAGACACCGAGGAAGAAACAATTGATGAACAAACGGATCAATTGCTGGAAGAAGTCTACCGCGTCTATGGAAAGTTTTCCGGCAAAACTCTTGAGCAGCTAACCCATCGAGAACCTCCATGGGTTGAGGCTCGCGGGAATTGCGCCCCTGAAGATCGTTGCGACAATGTAATACCAAAAAATAACATAAAGAAATATTTCACTGCCGTTTACGAGCAGGCGAGAGCCAATGGGAAAGAGCAACAACAAAATCCCTGAGCCCAAAGCAGGAGAACAACCTAGTTGCGGCTCAATTTGTATCCCGCTCAAAGATGGTGACATCCTTGGACTTGGGGCAGAAAGTGGCTCCCAACTGACCGCGTACGTGGCACTTAAGTATTACGATCCAGCACCCCAATGCTTCTCGAATTGGGCAAAGGACGAATTGGAGGCCTTCTCAGGCTTCGTCCAAAAGCTTTCCAGGATGACATGGGATCAGATCCACAAATCAGGTGGGGCTCCAGGGAATAAGGCTGGCCTGGGCTACACACTCCACAAAGACAATTCGCTCCTGCCCGCCAAGGCAAAAACTCTCAACACCGTAAGCGAAGACACCAATTACTTTGAGCTCAGAGTGACAAAAAAAGCACGCGTTCACGGGTTCAGGGCTAAATCCACTTTTTTCTTAGTTTTGCTTGATAAAGACCACGAGCTATTCCCCACTTAACGGCCCACCAATAGACCACACCACGAAGAAGAGGGGGGGGCATGAGCTACCATTTCGTTCTAGCCCGCAGGCAAATCCCTGCCAGGACCTAGGCGTGGAGGCGCGTCGTGCCGAATAGGGGCACCGGGCTGTCGGCCGAGTCAACAAGCAGTGAGTTTTCCGTGCAGCCCCACCCTGGGCCCAAACGAGCCTCAGCCTGCGACCACTACGACCATTAGTTCCATCAGCTCGGGATTGCAGCAATACGCTGCGCTGGGCTCCTAACTCATACTGCCGAGGAGTCCAATAAGCTTCACGGCGATCTCTGGGTGCTGGCGGGACGAGCCACAGCCTATCGCCCCTACTCCTCGTCGTCGCCGTCGTCGTCCGATTCCTCGTCCGCGCGGGTCTCGTCCTCAAGCAGGATGTCCTCGATCTCCCCGGCCAGGTCGTCCAGCCGGGTGCCGTAGGCGTCGAAATCGTCGGAGGCCTCTGTCTCCAGGTCGTCGTACACCTCGCGCAGGTAGTTGGCGGCCTTCTCTAGCTTTTTGCGGTAGCTGTTCTTCATGCTCTTTTCCTATGGTGGCTTTGGGGCGGCGAGCGCCGGTTGATTACTTGTAATAAATCTTCAACTCGTTGGTGTGCGTGGCGGCCTGGCCCGGGGTGGGCTGCCCGGCGGTGATGACCACGCTCTGCCCGGGGGCGAACAGGGGGGAGTTCTGCACGAATTTTTCCGCCCGCGCAACATGGCTTGTAATGGCCGGGTCGCCCAGGTGCGGGGTAACGCCCCAGAAGAAGTTCAGCTGCTTTTGCACCGGCTTGTCGCAGGTGATGGCGTGGATGGTTTGGGCCGGGCGGCGGCTGGACAAGAGGCGCGCCGTGGCCCCGCTGCAGGAGTGCGGCACCAGGCCCTTGGCCTCGGTGTTCTCCGCCAGCAGGCAGGCGGCATAGGCCAGGTATTTTGCCGGGTTCTTCTCCGGCTTGGGGGCAAAGGGGCCCTTCATGCGCTCAATGTAATACGGCTCGGCCTCGGCCGCTATTTCGCTGATGAACTTCACGGCCTCCACGGGGTAGCTGCCCATGGCCGTCTCCTCGGAGAGCATGACGCAGTCGGCCCCGTCGAGCATGGCGTTGGCCACGTCCGCGGCCTCCGCCCTGGTGGGCAGGGGGTTGTTCACCATGGAAAGCAGCATCTGCGTGGCCACGATGACACCCTTCTGGGCATGGCGGCAGGCGCGAATGATGCGCTTCTGGATGACCGGCACGGCGGAGAGCGGGCACTCCAGGCCCAAATCGCCGCGCGCCACCATGATGACGTCCGCCAGCTTCAGGATGTCTTCCAGGTTGTCCACGGCGTTCTGCCGCTCGATCTTGGCCACCACGGGAATCCAGCGGCCATGCATCTCAATCTCGGCGCGGATGTCCTTCAGGTCGTCCATGGTCTGCACAAAGGAGAGCGCCACGGCGTCCAGGCCGATGTCCATGCCCTCGTGCAGATCCTTCTTGTCCTTGGCGGTCAGGGCGGGCATGGGGTGGAACTTGCCCGGAAAGGCGATGCCCTTCTTGGAGGTGAGCACGCCGCTGTTCTTGGCCTCCATCTCAAAGAGCCTGTCCGCCACGTTGACCTTGGTGACGGTGAACTGGAGCATGCCGTCGGAGAGCGACACGGGCATGCCCACGGCCAGGCCCACCAGCAGTTCCGGCATGTCCAGCGGAACGAAGGGCAGGGCCGAGGCCTTGCCTTGCATGTCCGGCAGGCCCAGGGAAAGCAGGTCGCCGCGCTTCACCTGCACTGGCGAGCCAACAATCTCGTTGATGCGGATTTTGGGGCCGCAGAGGTCGCCCATGACGGTGACGGGGATGCCCGTATCGGCCTCCACCTTGCGGATGATCTCCACCGTGGGTTTGAAGGTGGCCGCGTCGGAGTGGGAAAAGTTCAGGCGAAAGATGCGGACCCCGTATTCCACCATGGCTTTCATGGTGTCGTAGTTGTTGGAGGCGGGCCCCAGCGTGGCGATTATTTTGGTGCGCATAAGCTCTCCCTCACCGTATTTCGGCGGGTTGCGGTGGCATGTGCAAAAAACGTAAGCCGCTTTGCCGCCAGCGGCAAGCACAATCCCCTTAGGGCAGCGGGTGGCCGGGGCCGCCCGGAGGACCATTTTCTTCAGGCGAAGCGGCCTCCTCAAGTGAAGCGGCCACCCCCGGCTTGACGCCGCCGTCTTCCGGACGCTCGAAGGTGTAATTGCCCTTGAAGAATTCCTCCACGTACCAGCCTATCTGGCCATCGTCGGAAAGCAGCATGTCCAGCAGGCGCACGGCTCCCAGCAGCCTGCCCACCATGTCCAGCTTCTGCTTCAGGTCGCTCTGGGCGTACTTCTTTATCTCCCCGCGCACCATGTCGCCCTTCACCTCCATCTTGAAGCCAAGGCGCTTCAGGATTTGGGCGATGAGCTTGGCCCGCCGGGAGCGCCGGGCGATGTCCGCCGCGCCGCCCTTGAAGGAGAAGACGATATAGTTGTCGTTGATCTCCGGCCCGCAGAAGCTGTCCACCACGGCGAAGTGGTAGCCCAGGCGCGTGTTGAAGTTGAGGTAATGGTCGCTCACCACGGCGTAGTTCGGCCCGCCCATGTCCCCGTCCTGGGTGGGGTCGTGCAAAATGGACTCCGCCATGATGGTGGCCAGGCCCGAGAGGCTGACGCCGACCCCGCCCAGCCAGCGCACGCCGGGGTCGGTCATGCCGTGCAGCAGGGCCTGGAAGGGCGCGCTCTTGATGTGCTCCAGCTCCACCACCTTCTTGGGGGCCGTGGGGGTCAGCCCGCCGCCCAGGTCCACCACCAGGATGTTGAGCGGCAGGCCGCAGCGCAGGCGCACCGCGCCCTCGGCGTCCTCCATCTCGTCGCCGATGCGGAACATTTCGCGCATGCTCTTCTCATGGGCGAAGCGGATGATGTCGTGCAGGCTGCGGCAGCCCTCCGGGGTGAAGTTCTCGGCCTTGGGGTCGGTGAGGGTGAGGGGCGACATGTGCTTGAGCGCCGCCTGGGCCGCCTTGTACACCGGGCTGCCCTTCATGAGGTTCACGCAGGGCTTGTCGCGGATGAGCTCCGGCACGATGCCCCGGTAAACGATGCGCCCGCCCGCGTCCACGGTGATTTCCTCGCCCTGCTGGATGCGCAGGGTGGCGTTCTCCACACCCACCAGGGTGGGAATGCCGAACTCCCGCGCCACGCTGGCCATGTGGCCGGTAACGCTGCCCACATCGGTGATGATGGCCCGGATGCGGTCCATGACCGGCACATAGGTGGGCGAGGTTTGCCTTGCCACCAGGATGGCCCCCTGGGGCACGGCGGTGAGGTTGTGGTCGCTGGTGAGGATATAGGCCTGGCCCGCCGCGCTGCCAGCCGCCGCCATGGCCCCGCCGCGCAGCACCACCTCCCGGCCGTGCAGGGGCTCGTGCTCGTCCACATCCAGGCTGCAGCCCTCGCCGGACTCCTGCTGGCTGGCGCCCAGGGGCCGCGCCTGGAGGATGAACAGCCGGCCCTGCTGGTCCTGGGCCCACTCGATGTCCAGGGGCTGGTCGTAGTGTTCCTCCAGCTTCAGTCCGTAGGCGGCCAGCTGGCGCAGGCGCGCGTCGTCCAGGCAGCTCTCCCCGCGCAGCTCCGGCGGAACCAACTCCTCGCGGATGCCCCCGCCCTCTGTCTGCTCCGGGTTCAGCACCAGCCTGCGGGGCTTGATGGCCACCTCGCGCGCGGCGAAGCTCAAATCCTTGCGGCGCAGTCGGGCAAAGTCCGTGGTGCCGGAGCCGTCCACCACGCTTACGCCCAGGCCCCAGGCAGCGCTCACCAAAATATCGTTGCTCGACAGCTGGTTGGGGTCGTGGGTGTACAGCACGCCGCTGGCGCGCGCGTCGATCATGGTGACGCAGAGCACGGCCATGATGACGTCCTGGTCGGAGTAGCCCTTGGTGCGGCGGTAATACACCGCGCGGGGGCTGAAGGTGCTGGCCACCACCTCTTTCCAGGCCTCGGGCACGCGCGCGGCGCACACGTTCAGCACCGTGGTGTGCTGCCCGGCAAAGGTGGCCTCGCTGTCCTCGCAGGTGGCGCTGGAGCGCACGGAAACGCGCACCCGCGGACCATACAACGCCGCCAAGGCCTCCATCTCCCGGGCCATGCCGCGGGCTATCTCCTCCGGCACCTCCGCCGCCTGGATCAGGTGCTGGATCTCCTCGCAAATGGCCATGAGGGTCTCGGTGTCCTTCACGTCGATGCCGCGCATGCGGTTCTCGATGCGCTCCGCCAGGCCCGTGGAGGAGAGGAAATGCTGGCAGGCGTAGGCCGAAATGGCAAACCCCTGGGGCGTGGGCAGCCCGGCGCGGTTGGCCACCTCGCCCAAATTGGCGGCCTTGCCGCCCACCTCGTCGGTCATGGAGGCCGAAAGCGCGCGCAGCGGCAGGATGAGTTCGCTCTTCTTGCGCTTGCGGCGGTGCACCAGGTCCTTGAGGATGATGATTCCCAGGCGCTCGGTGGCGTCGAACAGGCCGGGGTAGCGCCCCTGGGAAAGGGCGTTCAGGTCCTCGGCGATGTCGTACACCATGCTGATGAGGTCTTCGGACAGCGCCAGCACCTGGTCCATGGTGAAGGGCTTGTTCTCATACAGCAGGTGTTCCAGCTCGGTCAAAAGCTCCAGGGAACGGTTGTTCTTGATGAGCAGACTCTTGAAGAAGTCGTACTTGCGCTTGACCGCATCTTCTTCCTTGGAGGTGCCCTTGGGCCTCTGGCTGCCAAGGAGCATGTTCAGAAACTTGAGCATGCGTTTCTCCCAAGCAATGACAGTGTTTTGGGCGGGAGCCCATTGTTGCATCCCTACGCAAACACGGGGCGCTGCGCAAGGGGCGGGAGTGGCGGACGGGAGGACGAGGCGGGGAGCGCATTGCGGCGCGCTGGCAAACAGGATATTGTGGCGCGCTGGAAGGGGGAGGCTGACGCATGTACAAAGGCAAACGCATCCTGTGCACCCTGAGCGCCCGTGGCGGCTCAAAGGGCGTGCCGGGCAAGAACATCCGCGACCTGGGCGGCCTGCCGCTCATCGCCTGGACCATCCGCGAGGCCCGCAAATCGGCCTACCTGGACCGAATCGTGGTTTCCAGCGACGACGAGGCCATCCTGGCCGTGGCCCGCTCCCACGGGGCGGACACCCCCTTTGTGCGCCCGGCGGAGCTGGCCCGCGACAACACCCCCGGCGTGGACCCGGTGCTGCACGCCCTGGAGGCCCTGCGGCCCGAGGAATACGACTACGTTGTGCTGCTACAGCCCACCTCGCCCCTGCGCACGGTGCAGGACATCGACGGCTGCGTGGCCCGCTGCCTGGACAACGACTGGCCCTGCCTCATCAGCATCACCGAAACGGGCGACTCGCCCTACTTCAGCTTCCAGATGGACACGGTGGACCGCATGGTCCCGGTCATCAAGCAGGACAGCTTCCACACCCGCAGGCAGGACCTGCCCCGCACCTTTGCGCCCAACGGCGCGGTGTATGTGGCCAAGTGCGACTGGCTGGCCCGCACCAAAAGCTACCTGACCCCGGAGACGCGCGGCTACGAGATGCCCGCGGACCGCTCCTGGGACATCGACGAACTCCTTGATTTCGACATCTGCGAGCTGCTGCTCAAGCGGGCGGGCCGCATCGTCTGAGCCGGGGCCTGTGCGCCGGAACATGCGCACCAGGGCCCTATGCGCCATAATATTTGCGCCAGGATATCTGCACCAGGATATCTGCGTCAGGACAATCGCGGAGGAAACATGACCACTCTACGCGCGGCCGTCATCGGCCTGGGCGGCATGGGCAGGCGGCACATCGCCGCCCTGGACGAAATGGCCGGGCACGGCGTTGCCGTGACTTTGGCCGGTGTGTGCGACATGAACCTGGGCGTGGCCCAGGAGCTGGCCGAGGCCAGGGCGCAAGGACCGGGCGGCAGGCCCCTGGCCACCGCCGACTGGCGCGAGCTCATCGCCGCCGGACCGGACCTGCTGTGCATAGCCACCAACGGCCCCAGCCACCACGCAATAGTTCTGGCGGCGGCCAAGGCCCGCATCCCCTACGTGCTGTGCGAAAAACCCATGAGCACAAACGGCGCGGCGGCGCGGGAAATGGCCCAGGCCTGCCAGGCCGCCGGAACCCGTCTGGCCGTGAACCTCTGCCGCCGGTTCCTCACGCGCTGCGTGCTGTTCCGGCAGGCCGTGCAGGGCGGGCAGGTTGTGGGTCGGCCCCGGCGCTTCTGGGGCGTCATCGGCGGCGGCGGCATCGGCTGCGTGGGCCTGCATTATTTCGACTACGCGGCCTGGCTCTTCGATGCGCGCCCTGTCTGGGTCAGCGCGGAGCTTTCGCAAAACCCCGCCCCCAACGTGCGCGGCCCGCAGTTCTTTGATCCCGGCGGCCAGGTGAGCGTGGGCTTCCAGTGCGCGGATGGCCACAGCTTCATCGGCGATTTCGAATTGTCAGAGGACGTTCCCCGGGCCTCGCGCTGCTTCATCGTGGGCACGGAGGGCGTGGCGGAGTTCGACGACTTCACCCCCGGCCCCGGCGGCCGGGCCAAGGCCAGCGCCCGCCCGCTGGACCAGCGCGCCACGGCCAA
>JAVBYL010000158.1 GCA_030824035.1 Humidesulfovibrio sp. | reverse complement strand
GCGGAGGCCGTGCTGCACACCTCCGTGGGCCCGCTGGCGCCGCAACACAGCACCGACGACCTGCGCAAACGCACGGTGCAGGCCATCCTGTTCCACCCCAACGGCCAGTTGCGCAGCCTGCCCCTGGAGCGCCCCACGGAGGTGGACACCCCGGCCGGGCGGCTCACCGCCGAGCTGGTGACCTTCCACCCCGATGGCTCGCTCTCCCGCGTGTTTCCGCTCAACGGCAAGCTCTCCGGCTACTGGACCCAGGAGGACGAGGGCGGCCTGGCCAAGCCCGTGGCCCTCTCCACCCCCCTGGGAAACATCTCCGCGCGCATCATCGGCGTGAGCTTCGACCCCGCCGGGCGGCTGCGCAGCATCACCCTCTGGCCGGGCGAGACGCTGGCGGTGCCGACCCCCGTGGGCGTGTTGGCTGCGCGGGTTGGCGTCAGCTTCCGGGCCGATGGCACGGTGCGCTGCCTGGAGCCCGCCAAGCCCCAGCCCGTGCCCACGCCGGTGGGCGTCATCAACGCCTACGACCTCGACGCCGTGGGCATCAGCGGGGATGTGAACTCCCTGGCCTTTGCGGCGGACGGCAGCATGGAGCGCGTCGCCACCAGCCTGACCACCCTGCGCGTGGCGCACCCGGGCGGCGGGCAGGAGGTGTTCAGCCCCGCCAGCCGCGAGAGCCTGTGCGGCGATACGGACCGCGAGCCCGTGCCCATGCTGCTCACCTTCGGCGGCGGCAACGTCACCATCCAGCGCCAGCCGGGAACCGCGCCCACGGTGCTGCCGCTTGGGGGCTGCGCCTTCCGCACCGAGCCGTACCTCAAGCTTTTTGCGCACCCCTTTGGCAAAATGGCCTGCGCGGGCTAGGCTAAACCAGCCAAGGCGACCAGCTGCCCAACGCCATGGTGCGGGACAATCAGATAGGCAGAAATTATCTCCAGCACATTGTCGTGGTATGCAACCTGCATAGCTCCTTCCATTTCGGCTTGGCCCCTTTCCACACGGCCAGGCCAAACACCAGAAGGAAGCGCGCATGCAGCCTGCCCCCATGAAGCTTTACGTCTACAAGGACGGCGTGGATTTCGAAGTTCCCGCCGAGATCGTTGAGAAACGCGGCGCGCCGCAGCGCATCCCCCTGCTGGCCGAGGTGGACGAGGCGGGCAACAGCCGCGATGGCAGCTTCCTGAGCGTCGGCTCGCCCCAGGAGGCGGACTTCATCGTTTTCCCGTACTACCTGGAGCCGCTCATCAGCATACGGCGCACGCCGTACACGCACTTTTTCCTGCGCGAGCTGCCGCACTTCCTTACGTTCGAGCACAAGCACGTGCTGTTCAACTTCCACGACCGGGGCCAGCCGCTGCTCACCACCGCGCTCATCGTCACCGACGACCCGCGCAAGAGCAACCAGGACGACCCCTTTGTCGCCTGCTACCCGCACTTTCCCGCGCCCCATGTGCTGCGCGCCTCGCCCAGCTTCGCCTTCGACGCCATCAGCAAGGATGTATGCTTCGTGGGCACGCTGTCCGACCCGGTGCGCATCGAGATGATCAAGAGCGTGGCGAACGAGAAGACGCTGCGCTCCTACGTGGACGTGCCCAACACCGTGGACTGGCGCGACCCCAACTCCTCCTACCTGCACATGACCGACGCGGAAGGCCGCCGGGCCCTGGAAGACCTGTACCTTGAGGGCGCGGTGCAATCCTGGGCCATGCTCTGCCCGCGCGGCATGGGCTCCTCCAGCATCCGCTTCTACGAGGCCCTGTGCCTGGGGCGCATCCCCGTGCATATTTCCGATGAATACGTCTTCCCCCTGGCCGACCGCATCGACTACCGGCGCTTCTGCATCGACATCCGCCAGGACGACGTGCCGGTGATTGGCAAGATTCTGGCCGCCTGGTTCCGCAAAAAGCAGCCGGCGGAGCTGGAGGCGCTGTGCCGCGAGGCACGGGCCGTGTACGAGCAGTATTTTCAGGAGGCGCACGCCCAGCGCATCGCCGTGGACATTCTGCGCGCGCACCTGGCGCGCCGGAGCGCCCAGGAGACCGCCGGAACGCTGACGCAGCAGCGCTATTGCACCGTGGAGGAGGCGCTGGTGGACGCCCCGCCGCGCGTGGTGGCGTGCGACCCCAAGCATTACGCCAACATGGAGATCGATAACCGCGAGGTGTGGAACAACAAGGGCTTCAACCTACAGAAGTCCGCGCTGGACCCCAATGGCGTGATGAACGACTGCAACGGCGTGTCCGGCTTTCTGCCCCAGCAGGACATCCAGTTCCTCTTCAACGTGGCCGCCCGCCTGCCCGAGGGGGGAACCCTGGTGGAGATCGGCAGCTGGATGGGCCTGTCCGGCATCACCATGGCCAACGCCCTGTACGCCCTGCGCAACCTGGATGGGCGCATCTACTGCGTGGACACGTGGCTGGGCTCGCCGGAGCACCAGGATTTCGACTTCATCAAGCGCGACGAGATGTACAACCAGTTCCTGTCCAACCTGCGCGGCGCGCGCGCCGACCTGCTGGTGCGCCCTGTGCGCGCCCCCAGCCTGGAGGCCGCCACGCGCTTCAAGGACGCCAGCATCGACACGCTGTTCATCGACGGCGACCACTCCTACGAGGCCTGCCTGGACGACATGCTGCACTGGCTGCCCAAGGTGCGGCCGGGCGGGCTGGTGGTGGGGCACGACTGCTACGCCGAGGAAGGCAACGGCGTGTACCGCGCCACCAAACGGTTCACCGAGCTCACCGGCATCCCCGTTGGGGTTGTGGAGGGGCTGCGCATGTTCGCCTTCACCAAGCCAAGGTAACGCGACGCATACTTTTGCCCAAAGAAAAAGGGACCTAGATTTACATCTAAGTCCCTTAATTCTTTTGGTAGCGGGGGCAGGATTTGAACCTACGACCTTCGGGTTATGAGCCCGAGAACTCACCATCCCAATACACCAAGCTGGGCTTTGCAAATCTAAAATTTAGTACATGATTTCGGTATTTAAACTGCACATACCTTTTGCTTGACCTTGCACCTGTTTTTATGGTTTTGGTTGGGAAAGGTTGGGAAGAGGGTTGGGAAGGATTTGAAGGGAGGCGGGCATGGCCAAGGGAAGAGTGAAGACGGGGTATCCTGGGGTCTACTATTATGAGCAGCCCCGTGCCGGGGGCACCGGCACGGAAAAAGTCTTCTACATTATCTTCAAGCAGGACCAAAAAGTTTATGAGGAACCCGCCGGGCGGCAGTACCGGGACAACATGACCGCCGCCAAGGCATCCCGAATCCGCGCTGAGCGTATTGAGGGTCGCAGGGAGACCCCTGGCGCGGCCAGGGAACGCGAGAACGCCGAAAAGCTGACACAGGCCAACCGCCCCACCATCGCTCGCCTGTGGGCCTTGTACAAAGAATCCCGCCCGGACTTGAAGGGGCTCATCACCGACCAAAATCGCTTCGAGAAGCACCTTGCCCCGGTCTTTGGAGATAAGACGCCGGAGGAGATCGATCCGTTGAGCGTGGACCGCTTTCGCATCAAGATGGGTAAGACACGCGCCCCGGCAACAGTCGCCAATGCCATGGAACTTCTTCGCCGCCTCGTCAACTTCGGGCAGAACCGAGGGTTGTGCGAGCCCACCCGCTTCAAGATTAGACTGCCCAAGGTGGACAACCAAAGGACAGAAGACCTCTCCCCCCTCGAGTTACAACAGCTTCTTGCTGCCTTAGACGCGGCGGACAACCAGCCTGTGGCGAACATCATGAGGATTGCGCTTTTCACCGGTATGAGACGTGGTGAGATACTCAAGCTCCAATGGAACGATCTGGACTTCGGGCGGGGCTTTATCAACCTGCGCTCGCCCAAGGGGGGACGTACCGAGCGCATCCCCATGAATCCTCAGGCCCGTGCGTTGCTGGAGTCCCTGCCGCAAGAGGGAAGCGACTTCGTGTTCCCTGGCCGCGATGGCGGGCAGCGCGTCGAGCTTCGTAAGGCAGTCAGAAAGATTTGCGAGGCGGCGGGGCTCCCAAAAGACTTTCGCGGGCTTCACGGACTACGACATTCATTCGCCAGTGCGCTCGCTTCCAGTGGCAAAGTTGACCTGTACACGCTTCAGCGCCTCCTCACGCACAAGAGCAGCGCCATGACGCAGAGATACGCCCACCTCCGCGACGAAACCCTGGCGCGGGCCAGCGCAGTGGCAGGGGAAATCGTGGAGCAAGCCCAAGAACAGAATCAGCCCAAAGTCGTTCCCCTGGCCAAGGAAGCCTAGCCCCATTCACACCACTTGACTCTGTACCAATAATTAGTACACTCTTCATCAGCAGGGGGAGGCATGGCCTGGACTGTTCACATTTCCGCCAAAGCTCAGAAAGAACTGCGCGGACTCCCTGAGATCGTCAAGCGAGCCCTGGCCCTGCTTTTGGCGGACATGGAAGACACTGGCCCTGTTCGGGGCGACTGGCCGAACTACGGCAAGCTGGGGCCAGCTCGCCACCACTGCCACTTGAAGAAAGGCAAACCGACCTACGTCGCGGTCTGGATCGAGGACCAAGGCAAGGTGAAAGTCATCGAGGTGACCTATGTTGGAACGCACGAAAAAGCCCCGTACTGAAGCCGTGGCGCTCACCTTCACCGGCCCTGCGGCCAAGGCGAGGGAAGCGATGGTCGCCATGCGCGCACTTGGGTTCCATGAGGCTGAGGAATCCCTGCCCTGGCGCGACGCGTTGGGGTACAACGAGGCTGAACTGCCTGGGGTGTTCCTGGCTGGGGCGCGCTTCCGCGAAGGCATGACGCAGGTGGAGCTTGCGGAACGCACCGGCATCCCCCGCCGCCACATTTCGGAGATGGAGAACGGCAAGCGCCCCATCGGTAAGCAGACGGCACGCAAGTTGGCCGAAGTGCTGAACGTGGATGCACGGAGGTTCCTGAGCGTCTAGGGATCAAAAAAAGCTTTCCGTCGATAGTAAAGAATCCGCGCGGAACGCCCCCGAAGAAGGCGAACGCCTGTTCGTGGCGGTTCAACATGATTTCCAGTCGTTCAGCACATACAAAGCGCACCAAGACCGCGCGACGTTCGCCCAACACAACAGCGAGTGCCTAAAGGTGGCGCCTTGCAGGGCATACCCCCTCGCTTGTTCAGACGCCTCATGCCGTGCTATTCAGGAACGGACAGCGGCGCGAATCATTCGTGAAGCTCACCAATGGAGGCGACATGACCACAGGCATCATCACAAGGCCGAAGGCCCCCGCCATGTTTGCGGGCTGGCCTAAGGCGGGGAGGGCGCGCTCCCTATGACCACCCGCGCACTCCCGTCCGGTCCGGACGGGTCCACCACAGGCTTTGAAAACTCGTCACTGCACCCCGCCGATTTTCCCAATCCCACCATTCGCCTGCACCTCTGGCTTGAGAGCCAGGGCGAAGTCTTCTTCGGCATAGGCCGCGCCCAACTCCTCTTCCGCATCAAGCAGCATGGCTCCCTGCGCCAAGCGGCGAAAGCCCTGGGCATGGGGTATCGCGCTGCCTGGGGCAAGCTCCAGCGAACAGAGCAGGCCCTTGGCCTCAAGCTCGTGGAGAGCCGTGGCCAGCGCCGTGATGGCGTGCGCCTGACACCAGAGGGCGAGGAACTGGCCGACACCTTCCAGGCCTGGTTTGAGGCCGTGGAGCGTTGCGCCGAGGCCTCGGCCAATGCCCTGTTCCCGTTCAAGGTGGCCCGGTTCAACAACCCCGACGCCTAAGCCCCGCCACGATCCGGCCTCAATGCCGCCTGCTTTAGGCGGTGGCTTTCTTGCGCCCTGTCGCCGCAAAGGCATGATATGTGACAAAGCTGGCATATATGCCAAATAATTAACTTTTTGTGCCAGCGCTTGAGCAAGAGGCCACTACTTGCGCTCGCTGCCTATTTTGTGGATGACGCTGAAGTATCCGTGGAGGAGATTATGTACACACCGACGAATGCTCACCGCTCCACAATCGGCAGCCCCCACCGCCCGTGCGTTCGCGCCCGGTTCCAGGGCTTGCCACTGGCCAAGGGGCACGCAACCGCAGCACCCCCGAGAACCACCGCATGAGCCGTGGCTACTCGGGCGCAGGTCGCGCCCGCAGCACCCCCAACACCCGCAGGCTGCTGTCTGCTGCTCAGGCATTGCCGCGAGACGCGGGGGGGCTGACCTTTTCACCTAAACCCCAGGAGGCATCATGACGCTCACACGCCGAGGGTTCATCAAACTCTCCGCAACCGCCGCCCTCACCACTGCATTCAGCGGACTCGGTTTTGCTGCCAAGCCAACCAAGGGAACGCCCGGCGCGGCAAGCCCTGCGGTGGACCGCATCGCCCAGCTCAAACCCGAATGGAGCAAGCAGACCACCACAAACTGCTGCTATTGCGCCGTGGGTTGCGGTCTCATCGTCAACACCGCCCTTTCCGGCACCAAGCGCGCCCTGAACATTGAAGGCGATCCGGACCACCCCATCAACGAGGGGGCGCTCTGCGCCAAGGGCGCAAGCCTGTACCAGCTCACCGAAGGCACGCCCGGAATGCCCAATCCGCGCTTGCAGAAGGTCATGTACCGCAAGCCCTACGGCACCAAGTGGGAGGAGAAATCCTGGGACTGGGCGCTGGAGCAGATCGCCAAGCGCGTGAAGAAATCCCGCGATGCCTCCTTCCAGGAGAAGAACGCGGCGGGCGTCACGGTGAACCGCTGCGAGGGCATCGCCAGTGTTGGCTCCGCCGCCATGGATAACGAGGAATGCTGGGCCTACCAAGCCTTTCTGCGCTCCATCGGCCTCACCTACATCGAGCACCAGGCGCGCATTTGCCACAGCTCCACCGTGCCTGCCCTGGCCGAGAGCTTCGGTCGCGGCGCCATGACCAACCACTGGATCGACATCAAAAACAGCGACTGCGTGCTCATCATGGGCAGTAACTGTGCGGAGACGCACCCCATCTCTTTCAAGTGGGTTACCAAAGCCCAGGAAGCAGGCGGCACGGTCATCCACGTGGACCCGCGCTTTACCCGCACCAGCGCCAAGTCCAATATCTACGCCCCCCTGCGCTCCGGCACGGACATCGCCTTCCTGGGCGGCATGATCAACCACATCCTGGAGAACAACCTTATATTCAAGGAGTACGTGGTCAACTACACCAACGCCTCCTTCATTGTGGGCAAGGACTTCGACTTCAAGGACGGCATGTTCAGCGGCTTTGACGAGGCCACGAGCAAGTACGACAAGAGCAAGTGGGCCTTCGAGTACGATGCCAGCGGTGCGCCCAAGCGCGACAATACCCTGGCCGACCCGCGCTGCGTGTACCAGCTTCTGAAGAAGCACTTCAGCCGCTACACGGTGAAAAACGTCACCGAGACCACCGGCACCCCCGAGGACAAGCTGCTGGCCGTGTACAAGGCCTACTGCGCCACGGGCAAGCCGGACAAGTCCGGCACGGTCATGTACGCCATGGGCTGGACCCAACACACCGTGGGCGTGCAGAACATCCGCACCATGGCCATGGTCCAGCTTCTCCTGGGCAACATCGGCGTGGCGGGCGGCGGCGTCAACGCCCTGCGCGGCGAGTCCAACGTCCAGGGCTCCACCGACCAGGGCCTGCTGTATCACATCCTGCCCGGCTACCTGCCCACGCCCACGGCCAAAGAGAAGAGCCTGGACGAGTACCTGAAGCTCATCACCCCGGTGTCCAAAGACCCCAAGAGCTTGAACTGGAAGAAGAACCAGCCCAAGTACATGGCCAGCCTGCTCAAGAGCTTCTACAAGGACGCCGAGCTGTCCCAGGCCTACGACTGGATGCCCAAGCTGGAGGTGGGACAAAACAACTCATGGCTGGTGCTCTTTGACAAGATGCTGGCCGGGCAGTTCACGGGGTTCTTCGCCTGGGGCATGAACCCGGCGGTTTCCGGCGCCAACTCCAACAAGACCCGCGAGGCCATGACCAAGGTCGACTGGATGGTCACCGTCAACATCTACGACAGTGAGACCAGCTCCTTCTGGAAGGGTCCGGGCATGGACCCGAAGAAGGTCAAGACCGAGGTGTTCATGCTGCCCTGCTCTGTGTCCACGGAGAAGGAAGGCTCCATCACCAACTCGGGCCGCTGGATGCAGTGGCGCTACGAAGGCCCCAAGCCCCTGGGCGAGAGCAAGCCCGACGGTGAGATAATCTACGAGTTGGCAAACAAGGTGCGCGAGTTGTACCAGAAGGAGGGCGGCGCGCTGCCCGGCCCGGTGCTTGGCATGAACTGGAGCGACATGGGCGACGGCCATGCCTTCGACGCCCACAAGACCGCCCGGCTCATCAACGGCACCTACCTCAAGGACGTTGAGGTGAAGCAGCCTGACGGTTCCGTGAAGGTGTTCAAGAAGGGTTCACAGGTGCAAAGCTTCGCCGACTTGCAAGCCGACGGCAGCACCACCAGTGGCTGCTGGGTGTACGCCGGTTCCTACGTGGACCCCGACCCCAAGAAGGGCAACCGCGCCATGCGCCGCTCCAAGGAGCAGACCCCAGCCCAGGCCGCCGTGGGCCTGTACCCCAACTGGTCCTGGGCCTGGCCGGTGAACCGCCGCGTGGTGTACAACCGCGCCAGCGTGGACCTCACGGGCAAGCCTTACGCCCCGCAGAAGCCTATTCTGGCCTGGGACGCCACGGGCAAGAAGTGGGACATCGACGTGGTGGACGGCGGCGGCGCGCCCGGTGCCATCCATCCCTTCATCATGCAGACCCACGGCATGGGTGCGCTTTTCGGCCCCGGCCTGAACGACGGCCCCTTCCCCGAGCACTACGAACCGCAGGAATGTCCGGTGAGTTCGCACGTGTTCTCCAAGACCTTGCACAGCCCCACGGCGCTCACGTTCAAGGGTGAGAAGCACAGCGTGTGTGACCCGCGCTACCCCATCGTCTGCACCAGCTACCGCGTCACCGAGCACTGGCAGACAGGCCTGATGACCCGCTATCAGCCCTGGCTCCTTGAGGCCCAGCCGCAGATGTTCTGCGAGATGAGTGAGGAACTGGGCAAGATGCGCGGCATCAAGAACGGCGAGAAGGTCATCCTGGAGAACGGACGCGGCAAGCTTTGGGCAGTGGCCATCGTCACCAAGCGCTTCAAGCCCATGCTGATCCAGGGCAACGTGGTCCATCAGGTGGGCATTCCCTGGCACTTCGGCTGGATGCAGCCCAAGGACGGCGGAGACGCCGCCAACCTGCTCACCCCCTCGGTGGGTGATCCCAACACCGGCATCCCCGAGACGAAGGCCTTCATGGTCAACGTCCGGAAGGCTTAAAGGAGGCGCGTCATGAGTAACGGAAAAAGCTTCCTCGTGGACCTGACCAAATGCACAGCCTGCCGTGGCTGCCAAGTCGCCTGCAAGCAGTGGAAAAAAATGCCCGGCGAGAAGACCAAGAACACCGGCAGCTACCAGAATCCCCCGGATTTCTCATTCACCACCCTGCGTGTGGTGCGCTTCAGCGAAAAGGAGATGGACGGCCAGATGAAGTGGTTCTTCACGCCCGATCAATGCCGCCACTGCCTGGACGCCCCGTGCAAAACCGCCACCAACGATCCGGACGCCATCCTCATCGACGAGCAGACCGGCGCGGTGGTGTACACGGCCAAGACCGCCAAAGAGGACTTCGAGACCGTGCGCGGCATCTGCCCCTATGACGTGCCGCGTCAGGACAAGAAGAGCAAGGTCATCTCCAAGTGCGACATGTGCAATGATCGCGTGAAGGCGGGCAAACGCCCGGCCTGCGTCACCTCATGCCCCACCGGCACCATGAACTTTGGCGACCGCGACGAGATGCTGAAGCTGGCCGCAAAGCGCCTGGCCGAGGCCAAGAAGCGCTTCCCCAAGGCCCAGCTCATCGACGCGGACAGCGTGCGGGTCATCTTCCTCACGGCGGATGAACCGAACCTGTACGCCAAGAATCTGGTGGCCGACGCCTCAGCCCTTCCAGGCCGCGAAGGCTACACGCGGCAGGAACTCTTCGCCGCGCTGAGAAAGCCGATGCGGAACATCCTGGGGTAGGGCAAAGCCCCGAACGAGCCAGGCCGCTGTCATGGGATACCCCGTGGCGGCGGCCTTTTCCTGTCTCATGGACCTGGGCATGGCCTCCAGGACCCTGGGAAGGTAGACTTTGCCCAAAGAACATCGCCTCACCAACATACTCAATGCCGCCGCCAGCGAGGTGGCTTAGGAGGTGGTGCTTATCTCCATACTGGCGCAGAGCCTTACCCGAAGCCGGAGGAGAAGCGTGAATATGGCAGGGAGGAAGCGTTAGCGGCAGGTGCCGAATTGCGCGCCGGTCACTGCTACAATTGCGCCAAGGTTGGGAAGGCGGTTGGGACAGAAAAAGGGCTTACGAGAGGTTATCTCGTAAGCCCTTGATCTTCTTGGTAGCGGGGGCAGGATTTGAACCTACGACCTTCGGGTTATGAGCCCGACGAGCTACCGTACTGCTCCACCCCGCGACACGTCGATGCGGCGTTCCCCGCGTCGAGAAGGGGTATGTAGTCCCCAGCCCTTTCCCTGTCAACGCTTATTTACACCGCCCCGGAAATTTCCTATACCCCGGCCATGCCAAACACCCATCCCGTCTCCATCGTCATCCCCGTGTACAACGAGGAAGAGAACCTGCCCCGCCTGTTCGACGAGATCGCCCAGGCCATGCGACCGCTGAACAGAACCTGGGAGGTCGTCCTTGTGGATGACGGCAGCAGGGACAAGAGCGTACTTGTGCTGCGCGCGCTGGCCGCCGCCAACCCAGAGGTGCGCTACCTGGCCTTCGCCGCCAATCGCGGCCAGTCCGCCGCCTTCTGTGCCGGGTTCGACGCCGCCGCCCATCCCATCGTCGTGACCCTGGACGCGGACCTCCAGAACGACCCGGCGGACATCCCCGCCATGCTGGCCCTGTTCGACCAGGGCTACGACATGACCATCGGCTGGCGCAAAAAGCGGCAGGACACCTGGAGCAAGCGCATCGGCAGCAAGATAGGCAACGCCGTGCGCAACAGGCTGACGCGGGAGAGCGTGCGCGACACCGGCTGCTCCCTGAAGGTAATGCGCCGCGACATGCTGGTGCGCCTTCCGCGCTTCAAGGGCATGCACCGCTTTTTGCCCACGCTGATGAAGATGCAGGGGGCCACGGTGGCGGAGATGCCCGTGAACCACCGCGAGCGCTACAAGGGCGTTTCGAACTACAACAACTGGGAACGCGCCGTTGCCGGCCTGCGCGACCTGTTTGGCGTGCGCTGGCTGCAGGACCGCCACTTCGACTATGAAGTGCGCGAGAAGAACCGCTAGCCCCGGCGGCCCACTCCCCTCTCTTTAGGCTACCGGCGCGTTCACCACATTGCGCGGCGCACCCGCCAAGAACGCCCGCAGATTCTCCGCCGACTGCGCCATGAGCGTGCGCCGGGCCTCCACGGACGCCCAGGCCACGTGCGGGGTGATCAGGCAGTTCGGCGCGCCCAGCAGCGGGTGGCCAGGGCGGATGGGCTCCTCGCACACCACGTCAAGCGCCGCCCCGGCGATTTTACCCCCGTGCAGGGCCTGGGCCAGGGCAGCCTCGTCCACCAGCGGCCCGCGCGCGGTGTTCACCAAAAACGCCGTGGGCTTCATGGAGGCCAGCAGCGCCCCGCCCACCATGCCGGTGTTCTCCGGGGTCA